>DASVLN010000855.1:0-5225 GCA_036384855.1 Burkholderiaceae bacterium
CTGCACCCGGCGCGGCTCGGCTCGGCGCAGCGCGCGCTCGATCCACGGCGTCGCGATCTCGAAGCTGCGCGCGAGTCCGCGCGCCTCGACCAGGGCGCCGCGCGGCCCGCTCGCCTGCACGGTCGCCGCAGGGACGCCCTCGCCGATGTCGCGCGTCATGCGATCGCCCTGTCGTCGAGCGGCCACCAGCACGCCGCGCGCGTGCGTCGCACGAGCGCCGGTTCCGGGCGCTCGACCTCGCAGCGCAGGCTGGCCTTCGGGCAGCGCGGGTGGAACGCGCAACCCGGCGGGATCGCGTCCAGGCGCGGCAGCGCGCCCTCGATCTGCGCGAGGCGGCCGACCGCGCCATCCAGCCGCGGCACCGAGGCCATGAGGCCTGCCGTGTACGGATGCGCCGGCCGGTGGATCACCTCCCGCACGGGGCCGATCTCGACGACGCGCCCCGCGTACATCACGGCCACGCGATCGCAGGTCTCTGCGATGACGCCCATGTCGTGCGTGATCAGCATGACGGCCGCGCCGTGCGCCTGGGAGACCTTGCGCAGCAGCGCCATGATCTGCGCCTGCACGGCCACGTCGAGCGCGGTCGTCGGCTCGTCGGCGATGATCAGCCGCGGCTCGCCGGCCAGCGCCAGCGCGATGACGACGCGCTGGCGCATGCCGCCGGAGAACTCGTGCGGATACTGGTCGAGGCGCGCCTCGGGCGCGGGGATGCCGGTCTGGCGCAGCAGGTCGATCGCGCGCTCGCGCGCCTGAGCCCTCGTCAGCGGCAGGTGCGTGCGCAGCGTCTCCACCAGCTGGCGACCGACCGTGTACAGCGGGTTCAGCGAGCTCAGCGGATCCTGGAAGATCGCGCCGATCTGCCTGCCGCGCAGGCGCCGCATGCGCTCGGGCGGCAGGTCGTCGATGCGCTGGCCATCGAGCAGGATCTCGCCGCCGCTCACGCGACCCGGGGCGTCGAGCAGGCCGATGATGGCCGCGCCGGTCAGCGACTTGCCCGCGCCGGACTCGCCCACGACGCCGAGGATCTCGCCCGGCGCGATGTCGAAGCTCACGCCGTCGAGCGCGCGCAGCGCGCCGCCGCGCCGCTGCGGGAAGTCGACGCGCAGCTCGCGCACCTCGAGCAGGGCGGCGCTCACGGGCGGACTCCGTCGACGGCGCGCGGGCTCACTGCAGCCTCGGGTTGAGGGCGTCGCGCAGCCAGTCGCCCAGCAGGTTCAAGCTCATCGCGATCACCACCAGCGCGACGCCGGGAAAGAGCGTGATCCACCACTCGCCCGCGTAGAGGAAGTCGTTGCCGACGCGGATCAGCGTGCCCAGAGACGGGTTGGTCGGCGGCACGCCCACGCCGAGGAACGACAGCGTCGCCTCCGCGATGATCGCCTGGCCGACCTGGATGGTCGCCAGCACCAGCACGGGCCCGAGCACGTTGGGCAGGACGTGGCGGCGCAGGATGCGCCAGCGCGGCACGCCGATCAGCCGCGCGGCCTGCACGTATTCCTTGTGACGTTCGACGAGGGTCGTGCCGCGCACCGTGCGTGCGTAGGACACCCAGCCGGTGGCCGTGAGCGAGAAGATCAGCACCAAGAAGGCGAGCACGTCGCGCGCATGCGGGAAGACGACGCGACCGACGCCGTCGATCAGCAACGCGACGAGGATGGCCGGGAACGACAGCGTGACGTCGCACAGCCGCATCAGAACCGCGTCGACGACCCCGCCGATGAAGCCCGCCACCAGCCCCGCGACGACGCCGAAGGCCATCGACAGCAGCACCGAACCCAGTCCGACCAGCAGCGAGATGCGCGCGCCGTACATCAGGGCGGAGAGGATGTCGCGGCCCTGGTCGTCGGTGCCGAGCGGGAAGGCGCTGCGGCCATCCGGCAGCCAGGCGGGCGGCAGGTGCGAGTCGGACAGGTCGAGCGTCGACAGGTCGAACGGGTCGTGCGGCGCGATCCACGGCGCGAACGCCGCGCACGCCGCGCACAGCAGCGCCACCGCCGCGGCCACCATCGCGACCGGCGAATGCGTGAAGTCGTACCAGAGATCGCTGCCGAGGAGTCGTCGCAGGCGCGAGGGCATCGTCGCCGTGACGGCCACCTCCTGCACCTGCGCCGGCGGGATGCGGTCGCTCAACGCCCGCCCCCGGCCGCCGGCGGGCTGCCGCGCACGCGCAGCCGCGGGTCGACGAGCACGTACAGCAGGTCGACCACCAGGTTGATCACGACGAACATCAGCGCCACCAGGCAGAGGTAGGCCGCCATGACGGGCACGTCGGGGAACTGCACGGCCTGGATGAAGAGGCTGCCCACGCCGGGCCATGCGAAGACGGTCTCGGTGATGATGGAGAACGCGATCAGTCCGCCCAGTTGCAGGCCGGCGATCGTCAGCACCGGGATCAGCGTGTTGCGCAGCGCATGGCCGAAGTGCACCGCGCGATCGGGCAGCCCGCGGGCGCGCGCGAAGCGGACGTAGTCGGAGCGCAGCGCCTCCAGCATCTCGGCGCGCACGAGCCGCATGACGAGCGTGAGCTGGAACACCGCCAGCGTGATCGCCGGCAGCACGAGATGGCGCCAGCCGTCCGCGGTCGCGAGCCCGGTGCTCCATCCGCCGAGCTGCACCGTGCTGCCGCGGCCGAAGCTGGGAAGCCAGCCGAGCAGCACCGAGAACACCTCGATCAGCACGATGCCGATCAGGAAGGTCGGCAGCGACACGCCCAGCAGCGACACCACCATCGCCAGCTGCGCGTCCCAACGTCCGCGGCGCAACGCGGCGAATACCCCAAGCGGTATGCCGAAGACGGTCGCGATGACGGCCGCGGCGAAGGACAGCTCCAGCGTCGCCGGCAGGCTCTCGGCGATCAGTGCGGAAACCTGGCGCCCCTGGCGCAGGCTCAAGCCGAAGTCGCCGTGCACCGCGCGCGCGAGGAAGCGGCCGAACTGCACGGGCGCCGGCTGGTCGAGGCCCAGCTCCACGCGCAGCCGCTGGCGCTGCTCGGGCGTGGCGTCCTGCCCCACCATGTTGTTGACGGGATCGCCGACGTACTGGAAGAGCGCGAACGAGCCCATGCCGACGACCAGCAGCACGAGCACGGCCTGGGCGAATCGACGGAGCACGTAGGTCAGCATCGGACTCGAAGAATACCCGCAGCCGGCGGCGCCGCCACTGGCGTCGCCCCTCGGTCGCGCGAATTCCTGCCCGGCCCGGGAATGAAAAAGGCCCGTCCGGAGACGGGCCTTCGAGCGAAACGCGAACCGGCGCGAAGGCCGGCGGCGGATCAGAAGTTGTGGACGACGCCCAGGTCGAACGCCTTGTTGCCCGTGCCGGCAGCGGTCGCGTTGCCGACCGTGAAGGTGGCGCCGTGCTGGTTGTTGATCTTGCCGAACGCGGTGTAGACCGAGGTGCGCTTCGACAGCGGGTACAGGTAGCCCACGCCGTACTGGGTCGCGTCCTTGTTGGCCACGGTCTTGTCGTTCTCGTGCACGACCGAGGCCAGCAGCGAACCGCCGGCCAGGGGCACGGTCACGCCGCCCATGTAGTCGAGGACGTCGACCTTGGCGCCGCCCGTCGGCTGGCCGGAGCCCTTCTGCACCAGGGCGTGGACCTTGACGACGCCGAAGTCGTACGTGCCGCCCAGCAGGAAGTTCTTGCGCGCGGCGCCGTCGCCATTGGCGTTGCCCTGGTCGTAGAACGTGAAGCCAGCATAGGCCGGGCCGTTCGCGTAGGTCACGGCGGCGCCCGTTTCGCGGTTGGCTTCCCAGTTGCCGGTCTGCTCGCCGAAGGCGACTTCACCCGACGCCGTCAGGCCGGCGATCGAAGGCGTGGTGTACGTGACCGAGTTGTTCAGGCGGATGCCCGACGGGTTCACGATGTTGTTGACCTGGCCGGCGAAGCCCGTGCCGAACGGGTCGATCGTGCTCAGGTTGTTGAACCCGAGGCTGTACTGGCGGCCGGCGCTCAGGGCACCGAAGGCGCCGGTCAGGTCGCCGTGAGCCTGGCGGCCCATGAACTGGTTGGAGCCCGTGCAGAAGTTCGGGGCGCCGGCGGCGCTGTCGGCGCAGTAGCCGGTTTCCAGCTGGAACGACACCTTGGTGCCACCGCCGAGGTCTTCAACACCCTTGAAGCCGATGCGCGAACCGCCGGACACGCCGGAGTCCAGACGCACGGACTTGCCGTTCTTGGAGCCGCTGTCGAGCACGCCACCGAGGTCGACCTTGCCGTACAGCGTGACGGAGGACTGGGCTTGGGCGGCGCCGGCGATGGCGGTGAGCACTGCGAGAGCGAGCAGCGACTTTTTCATTGCGAATATCTCCTAGGGTTAACAAGAGATTCCGGTCGCGGAGGCGGCTGGGCGATACTTTGTTTTCACCGCTTGGTACCGCAACCTCATCGGAAGCTGGACGTATTGCACCAGACGCGCCGAGCGCTTGCCTAGCTCCACAACGGAAAATCGGCCGTGCTTGTTGTCTGCCTGCAACGACGCCACGGCAGAGTCCGCAGCCCGGCGGATGCCTGCGCACGGGCGTGCGACAGGGCTGTGACGGCTCAGTGACGACGCGGCCGCGCCGGGCCTCGCCTGCGCGCCGCGAGGGACCGCGCGCGATGGGGTATCGTGCCGCTCATGGAACTGAGCCTCCTCGATCGCTGGCTGTGCGGGGCGGAGACGGCGTTGCGCACGCTGTCCGGCGGCATCCGCGCGGAGCGCCCCTCGCCCGCGCCGGAACCCGGCGCCGACCCCGCGGCCTCGGCCGAGCTGAGCCCCGAGGAGCGCCGCCTCTCGGGGGCGCTGATGCGCGTCAACCACGTCGGCGAGGTGTGCGCGCAGGCGCTGTACCAGGCGCAGGCGCTCGCGACCTCCGACCCAGGCCTGCGCTCGAAGATGGCGCAGGCGGCCCGCGAGGAGATCGACCACCTCGCCTGGACCTCTGCCCGCCTGGCCGAGCTCGGCGACCGTCCGAGCCTGCTGAACCCGCTGTGGTACGGCGGCGCGTTCCTGATCGGCCTTGCGGCCGGCAGGCTGGGCGATCGCGTCAGCCTCGGCTTCGTGGTCGAGACCGAACGCCAGGTCGAGGAACACCTCGCCGGCCACCTGGAGCGCCTCCCGAGTGGCGACGCGGCGTCGCGCGCGATCGTCGCGCGGATGAAGGACGACGAGGCGGCCCATGCGCAGGCCGCCGCCGACGCGGGCGGGGCGGCGCTGCCGGCCCCGGTGCGCGCCGCCATGCGCG
>DASVLN010000856.1:0-2379 GCA_036384855.1 Burkholderiaceae bacterium
GCCGCCGAGGCCGCCCGGCGCCAGGCGCCCGCGCCGACGCGCGCGCGAACGCCGGAGCCCGGCCCGGCATCGGGGCGAGACGCAGATTGCTGCCACATGGGGACACCTCCACGCGAATGCGGCGCCCGCCGGGACGGCAAGGCGCACCAGCCCCGACTATGCGCCGATGGCGGCCCTTGGCAAGCGGACGAACGCGCGCCCGGCGTGACGGAGCTCGCGCTTCAGAAGCCTTCCTCGACCAGCTCGGCCGCCCGCAGCAGCGCGCGCGCCTTGACCTCGGTCTCGCGCCATTCCATCTCGGGCACCGAGTCGGCGACCACGCCCGCGGCCGCCTGCACGTACAGCGTGTTGTTCTGCACGATGCCGGTGCGGATGGCGATCGCCACGTCCATGTCGCCGGCATAGCTGAGGTAGCCGCAGGCGCCGCCGTAGATGCCGCGCTTGACGGGCTCGAGCTCGTCGATGATCTCCATCGCGCGGATCTTGGGCGCGCCGGTGAGCGTGCCCGCGGGGAACGTGGCGCGCAGCACGTCCATGTTGGTCATGCCCGGCTTCAGCAGCGCCTCGACGTTGCTGACGATGTGCATGACGTGCGAGTAGCGCTCCGTGACGAAGGCCTCCGTCACCTTGACGCTGCCGGTCTGCGCGATGCGGCCGACGTCGTTGCGCGCGAGGTCGATCAGCATGAGGTGCTCGGCGCGCTCCTTCGGGTCGCCGAGCAGTTCCTTTTCCATCGCCGCGTCCAGCTCCGGCGTGGCGCCGCGCGGGCGCGTGCCGGCGATGGGGCGGATCGTGACCTTCTCGCCCTCGGGCACGTGCTCGTGGCGCACCAGGATCTCGGGCGAGGCGCCGACGATCTGGAACGTCCCCATGTCGTAGAAGTACATGTACGGCGACGGGTTGAGCGAGCGCAGCGCGCGGTACAGGCTCAGCGGCGACTCGGTGTAGCGCTTGCTCAGGCGCTGGCCGACCTGCACCTGCATCATGTCGCCCGCGGCGATGTACTCCTTGGCCTTCAGCACCGCGTCGAGATAGGCCTCCTTGGCGAACTCGCGCTGCACGGCGTACGACGGCCCGCGGCGCACCGCCGGCGCGGTCACCGAGTAGCGCAGCTTGTCGGCGAGCTCGTTGAGGCGGCGCTTCGCGGCGAAGTAGGCGTCGGGCTGCGACGGGTCGGCGTAGACGATGAGGTAGAGCCGGCCCGACAGGTTGTCGATCACCGCGAGCTCCTCGGTCTGCAGCAGCAGGATGTCGGGCGTGTCGAGGCCGCCGGACTTGGTCGTCCTGGCGAGCCGGGGCTCGATGTAGCGCACGGCGTCGTAGCCGAAGTAGCCTGCGAGCCCGCCGCAGAAGCGCGGCAGGCCCGGGCGCAGGGCGACCTTGAAGCGGCCCTGGTAGGCCTCGATGAAGTCGAGCGGGTTGCCCTCGTGCGTCTCGACGACGCGGCCGTCGGTCACGACCTCGGTCGTCCACCCGGTGGCCTGCACGCGGGTGCGCGCGGGCAGGCCGATGAAGGAGTAGCGGCCGAAGCGCTCGCCGCCGACGACCGATTCCAGCAGGAAGCTCTGCGACTGCCCGCCGGCGAGCTTGAGGTACAGCGACAGCGGCGTCTCGAGGTCGGCGAAGGCCTCGAAGATCATCGGGATGCGGTTGAAGCCTTGGCCGGCCAGGCTCTTGAATTCGAGTTCGGTGATCACGTTGGCGGACTCCGGGATGCCGGGATGGCGCGGCGCATCCTCCGACGAGGGGCCGGCGCGTCCCTTGGCGACGTTCAGGACGACGGCGGGCGCGCAAGCCGCGCCGTCTCGGGAAGCGGCGGCGGGCCGGTCGTGCCCGCGCCGTCGCGCCGTGCGCACCCGGCCGGTGCCTCGTGGGCGGTCGCGGGCCGGAAGCGCCTCAGGCGCGTGCGTTCGTCAGGAACGGCGTCGCCAGGGCCAGGCTCCCTGGTCGTGCGACCGCACCGCGCAGCGCGGGGCGCCGGTGCTGGAGGAGCGCGTGGCTTCGGACATGCGGACCAGTCTAACCGAAGCCGCCGGCCGCACGCGCGCCGTCGACCGCGCAGTGACGTATTGCGCATTCGCCAGGATTTCGAGCCCGAGGTCGAGCACGGCCCGGCACTTGCTTGCCGATGCTTCTCGCTAAACTGCCATGGCCGCGTTGCGCCGGAGGTCGTCGTTGGGACGCCGCGCGGCATCACCCCCGAGAAGCCGATCGCCTCGCGAGGAGGATCCCTCGCTGCGAGAAGAACGTGTCACCGAGCACGCCCCCGCCATGAATGACTCGCGAACCCTCCTGCGCTGCGCCCTGGTGCTGGCCGGCGCCCTCGCCGCTTCGGCCGCGCTCGCGCAGGCCCCGGCCGCCGCACCCTCGGCCTCCGCC
>DASVLN010000857.1:0-7202 GCA_036384855.1 Burkholderiaceae bacterium
CAGCGATGCCGCCAGACCTCGCGCCGACGGTCGGCCGGCGGCAGCGGCGCCGGGCACTTGCCGTCGCCCTTGCCCGTGTAGCCGCCGGTCGGATGGCAGATGAGCACGCCGCGCGCGTCGATCAGCGGATCGAGCTGGTCGCAGCAGCCCGCCTGCACGAGGAAGGCCGTCTCGCCGCGATAGTCGAGCGCATAGACCGCGCGCGGCGCGCCGGCGCCGGCCTGCGCGTCGTAGTCGCCCAGGCGGATGCGCAGCCACTCGGGCACGTGCGGCGCCTCGACCCGGGCGGACGGCGTGGCGGCGGGGCGGTCGGATCCGTCCATCGGCGCGACGGGCATGGCGGCACCACGCTCGACGCGGGAGGCGCAGGCGACGAGCGACGCAAGGAGCAGGCTGGCCGACAGCTGCAGTAAGCGGACGCGCATGATGGGTCTCCCGGACGACGCCGCCGTCGGGCAATCGGCGTGCTCGTCCTGGCCGGTCAGCGCGGCCAGGCGCCGGCCGGTCCGTCGCGGGGCCCAGGTTTCAGGTCCGCAGCACCAGCCCCGCCCGCACGCCCTCGGGCCGCAGCGCCTGCAGCATCATCAGCACGAGCCGGCGCAACGCATCCCAGGGTTCGACGGGCCATTGCGGATGCCGCAGGCCCTTGAGCACCCCGTCGCACTCGCTCGCGGCGCCGACCAGGCGCGTGGCCATCGCGGGCGTGACGCGGGGCACGGCGCGTTCGAACAGGCGCTCGCGCGCGCCCCAGATGCGCGCCTCGCGCATCGCCATCGGCAGCGGCTTGCCCTCGGCCTGCGCGTCCTGGATGCGCTTGATGGCCCGGATGTCGTCCGAGAGCTTGAAGTGCACGAAGACGGCCGCCTCGCCCTCGGCCTCGAGGCCGTCGAGCATGCGCAGCGCCCGCCCGACCTGCACGGCCATCACGGCATCGCACAGCCGCGAGACGTCGTGGCGCGCGACGTCGAGCACGGCTTCCTCGACCTGCGCGAAGGTGAGCTCGCCGGGCGGATGCAGCAGGCCGAGCTTCTGGATCTCCTGGTGCGCGGCGAGCAGATTGCCCTCGACGCGGTCGGCCATGAAGGCGAGCGTCGCCTCGCCGGCCGCACCGGGCTCGACGCGCTGGCCCTGTGCCGCGAAGCGCTTCGCGAGCCAGGCCGGCAGCGCGTTGCGCTCGATGACGTCGGCGGCGATCGCGACGCCGGCACCCTCCAGCGCCGCGAACCATGCGGATTTCTGCTGCTGCCAGTCCAGGCGCGGCAGGTGCACCAGCAGCCGACTGTCCGGCCCGGCCTCGCGCGCGAGCTGCTGCAGCGCCTCGCCGCCGTCCTTGCCGGGCTTGCCCGAGGGGATGCGGATCTCGATCAGCTGCTGGTCGGCGAGCAGGCCCATCGCCTGCGAGGCGCCGAGCACGCCGCTCCAGTCGAAGTGCGCGCCGCTCGCGACGAAGACCTTGCGCTCGCCGCAACCGGCCGCCCGTGCCGCGGCGCGGATCGCGTCGGCGGCCTCCTGCGCGCGCAGCGGCTCGTCGCCGTGGATCACGTAGACGTCGCGCAATCCCTTGGCGAGGTGGTCGGCAAGCTGCTCCGGGCGGACCTGCATGGCGGGCGTCCGGCGGTGGTCAGTGCGTCGACGGCGATGGCAGCGGCGACGGCGGCGCCGCGCCCCACATGCCCGCCGAGGCCGGTTGGTAAGGCGCCGGCGGGGACGCGGCGCGCGACCCGGACGCAGGCTGGCCCGACGTCGCTGCAGACGCCGCCAGCGCCGCCCCGACCTGCGCAGCCGGGCCGCCGGGCTTGCCGACGGCCGCCAGCACGCGCAGCACCTGCGTGGCCATGTCGGACTGCAGGTCGCGGTAGAGCACGCTCAGCTCGGTGTCCTTGGCGAGCGCCTGGGATTCGTCGTAGGTGAGGTCGCGGAAACGCTCGACGTCGGCCACCGGCAGCAGTTCCGTGCCGTCGGGCCGCAGCACGCGGTACCGCAGCTTCACGTGCAGCTCGAGCTCGCGCACCTGGCCGAAGGCGGTGGAGGCCTCGACCGTCGTGTTGCGGGTGTCCTCGACCGCCTCGATGACGACCTGGGACTCGGCCACCGTCGCGACGATGCGGGCGTCGGGCGGCAGCGCGCGCTTGATCTCCTCGGCCATGGTCGAGCGGTCGGCGAAGCCGGTGAGCGCGATGCGCTCGTAGTTCAGCTTCTGCGGCACGCGCAGGTGGAAGCCGCATCCGGCCAGCGCCGCCAGGGCGAGCGCGGCCAGCGCGGCGAAGGCGCGCGCGAGGCCGCGGCGGGCCGGCGACCGGACGGCGGCGGCGGAGCTGGGATCGGCGCTCACGACGGGTCAGGCCACGATGTTGACCAGACGGCCCGGCACGACGACGACCTTCTTCGCCGGCCTGCCTTCCATCCAGCGCTGGGCCTCGGGCGAGGCGAGCGCGATCGCCTCGATCGCCGCCTTGTCCGCGGCAGCGGGCACGCGCACGCTGCCGCGCGTCTTGCCGGCGACCTGCAGCACGAGCTCGACCTCGTCCTGCACCAGCGCCCCGTCGTCGACCGCCGGCCACTTCGCATCGAGCAGCGGGCCCTCGACATCCGCGTAGCCGAGCGAGGTCCACAGCGCGTGCCCGATGTGCGGGCAGGCGGGGTACAGCGCGCGCAGCAGCACCGAGAAGCCCTCGCGCAGCGCCGCCGCCGAGCCCGGCGTGCCGTCGTCGGCGAAGGCCTCCAGCGTGTTGAGCAGCTTCATCGCGCCGGAGACGACGGTGTTGTACTGCATGCGCTCGTAGTCGTAGCTGACCTGCTTGAGCACCAGGTGCACGTCCCGGCGCAGCGCCTTGGCGGCCGGGCCGAATTCGAGGCCGGCCAGGGACGCGGGCGCGCCGCGCAGCAGCGCCTCGTGCTTCGCGCCGAAGCCCCAGACGCGGCGCAGGAAGCGGTGCGCTCCCTCGACGCCGGCGTCGTTCCACTCGAGCGTCTGCTCGGGCGGGGACGCGAACATCACGAACAGGCGCGCCGTGTCCGCGCCGTAGCGGTCGATCAGGGCCTGCGGGTCGACGCCGTTGTTCTTCGACTTCGACATCGTCGTCATCTCGTAGACCAGCGGCGTGCCGTCGGCCTTGAGCTTGGCGCTCAGCACGTTGCCGTGGGCATCGCGCTCGACGTCGATCTCCTCTTCCCAGTAGTAGTGCTTGCCCGCGTCGGCCGGCTTGTGGAAGTACGCGCCCTTGAGCACCATGCCCTGCGTCAGCAGCTTGGTGAACGGCTCGGAGACCTTCACGAGCTTCAGGTCGCGCATCACCTTCGTCCAGAAGCGTGCGTACAGCAGGTGCAGGATCGCATGCTCGATGCCGCCGATGTACTGGTCCATCGGCATCCAGTAGTCGGTGCCCTCGGCGACCATCGCGTCGTCGCGCTTCGGGTCGCAGTAGCGCATGAAGTACCACGACGAGTCCACGAAGGTGTCCATCGTGTCCGTCTCGCGGCGCGCCGGCTTGCCGCAGGTCGGGCAGGCGACGTTCAGGAAGGCCGCGTGCTTGTTCAGCGGGTTGCCGGAGCCGTCGGGGATCAGGTCCTCGGGCAGGCGCACCGGCAGGTCCTTTTCGGGCACGGGCACGACGCCGCACCCGTCGCAGTGGATGATGGGGATCGGCGTGCCCCAGTAGCGCTGGCGGCTGATGCCCCAGTCGCGCAGGCGCCAGGTCGTCTTCTTCTCGCCGAGGCCGGCGGCGGCCAGCAGCTCGGCGACGCGGTCGACCGCGGCCTTGTAGCCGAAGCCGTCCAGGGCCCCCGAGTCCATGCAGCTGCCGCGCTGCTTGTCGCCGTACCAGTCGGCCCAGGCGTCGGTGGAGAAGGTCTCGCCGGGGACGGCCACGACCTGCTTGATCGGCAGGCCGTACTTCTTCGCGAAGGCGAAGTCGCGCTCGTCGTGCGCCGGCACGCCCATCACGGCGCCGTCGCCGTAGCTCATGAGCACGTAGTTGCCGACCCACACCGGCACCGCGGCGCCGGTCAGCGGGTGGACAACGGTCAGGCCGGTGGGCAGGCCCTCCTTGTCCTTGGTCGCGAGCTCGGCCTCGGTCGTGCCGCCGGCCTTGCACTGCTCGATGAAGGCGGCCAGCTGCGGGTTGCCTCGGGCGGCGTGCGCGGCGAGCGGATGCTCCGGCGCGACGGCGCAGAAGGTCACGCCCATGATCGTGTCGGCGCGGGTGGTGAAGACGTACATCTTCCCGTCGCCGATCAGGCGGCCGTCATCGTCGTGGATCGCGTGCGGGAAGGCGAAGCGCACGCCCTCGCTCTTGCCGATCCAGTTCTCCTGCATCAGGCGCACGCGCTCGGGCCAGCCGGCGAGGTAGTCGGGATCCTCGGGATCGGCCACCGCCGACAGCAGTTCCTCGGCGTACTGCGTGATCTTCAGGTAGTAGCCGGGGATCTCGCGCTTCTCGACCGGCGCACCCGAGCGCCAGCCGTGGCCGTCGATCACCTGCTCGTTGGCGAGCACGGTCTGGTCGACCGGGTCCCAGTTGACGATCTGCGTGCGGCGCTCGCAGATGCCCGCCTCGAGCATCTTCAGGAACAGCCACTGGTTCCACTTGTAGTACGCCGGGTCGCAGGTGGCGACCTCGCGCGACCAGTCGATCGCCAGGCCCATCGCCTGCATCTGGCCCTTCATGTGGGCGATGTTGTCGTACGTCCACTTCGCGGGCGGCACGCGGTTCTTGATGGCGGCGTTCTCGGCCGGCAGGCCGAAGGCGTCCCAGCCCATGGGCATCAGCACGTTCATGCCCTTCATGCGCAGCTGGCGCGTGAGCATGTCGTTGATCGTGTAGTTGCGCACGTGGCCCATGTGCAGCTTGCCGCTGGGGTAGGGCAGCATCGAGCACGCATAGAACTTCGCGCGCGCGCTGTCTTCGGTGACGCGGTAGGCATCGGCGGCCTGCCAGGCGGCCTGGGCGGCGGATTCGACCTCGGAGGGGACGTACTTCTCGTTCATTCCCCGATTGTAGGAGGCGCTCGCCGCCGGCCCGCCGCGCGGAACCCTGGATTTTCGGCCGTTTCGACGCCGAGGCTTCCCGGCGAGCCGCTGCAAAATGGTCGCGGGCCCGGCCTTTCGCCGGGATCGGAGGGAGCGATGGCCGTCGTGCGCGGCCATCCCCGTTCGCGAGGACGACGCGCTGCGCGGCTACGCCATGGCCGGTGCGGCGCGTGGTGCGCGGACGGCATCCCTGCGATTCGCGCGACGCGCCGGAGGTCACGGCGCGACGGGCCGGGCCCTTCCTCCGCAGGCGGCCGCCGAGCGCGGCATCCCGAGATTCAGGCCGTACGGGCGCGTGCGGCCCGCGGCGCGAGGCCTCGTCACTTCGCCGGTGCGGCCCCCGGCTGCGGCTGTGCGACGAATCCCACGTGCGTGAGCCCCGCGTCCTGCACGAGGCCGATGAGCTGCGCCACGCGGCCGTAGGGCACGGCGGCGTCGGCGCGCAGCAGCACGTCGGGCTGCGGCTGGCGCTTCGCGGCCACCTGGAGCGTGCGCACGAGGTCGGACTGCGTGACCGTGTCCTCGCCGACGTGCAGCCGGCCGTCGGCGGTCAGGCCCACCGTGACGGACGGGCCGCCCTCGTTGGGCTGCGCCCCGGCAGTCTTCGGCAGGTCCATCTTCAGGCTGGAGGTCATCAGCGGCGCGGCGATCATGAAGATCACCAGCAGCACCAGCATGACGTCGATCAGCGGCGTCATGTTGATGTCGCTCATCGGCTGCGACGCCGGGGTGCGCTCGAGGCGTCCGAAGGCCATGGCGGGTGGGCGTGGCTGTGGGCGTGGCGCCGGCGCGCGGCTCAGGCGTCGTCGCCCGCGGGGCGGCTGCGGGCGAGGCCACCGGCGGTGTCGAGCTGCATCTCGCGCAGGTCGTGGGCGAAGCCTTCGAGGTCGGCCTCGCACGCCGACACCCGCTTGCCGAACACGTTGTAAGCGAGCACCGCCGGAATCGCCACCGCCAGGCCGGCGGCAGTGAAGATCAGCGCCTCGCCGACCGGGCCGGCGATCTTGTCGAGCGTCATGCCGCCGCCGTCGGCCATGCCCGCGAGCGCATGGAAGATGCCCCAGACGGTGCCGAACAGGCCGATGAACGGCGCGGTGGAGCCGATCGAGGCCAGCACCACCTGGCCGAACTGCAGCTGCGCGAGCCCGGCGTGCAGCGCGTCGCGCAGGCGGCGCGTGAGCTGCGAGGCGAGCGCGGGCTGCGTCTCGAGCGTCCCCGCGCCGGGACGCAGCAGCGCGGCGTCGAGCAGGGGCAACAGCACGGCCTCGCGGTCGATCGCCTGCAGGCGCGCGCGCGCGTCGCCCACGCTGGCCGCGCCCCAGAAGGCGGCGACGCCCAGCTGGATGTCGCGTCCCGCGCGGCGCAGCAGCCAGCCCTTCCAGACGATGATGACCCAGCTGCTGACGGACATCGCGAACAGCAGCACGGCGACGCTGCGGCTGATCCAGTCGCTCTCGCCCCAGAAGCCCGCGAGCCCGCCCGGATCGCCCATCAGCGCAGTCCCAGGACGTCGTTCATGTCGTAGAGCCCGGGCGCGGCGGTCGCGAGGTGGCGCGCGGCGCGCAGGCTGCCCTGGGCGTAGGTCGCGCGGCTGGAGCTCTTGTGGCTGATCTCGATGCGCTCGCCGATGCCGGCGAACAGCACGGTGTGGTCGCCGATGATGTCGCCGCCGCGGACGGTCGCGAACCCGATCGTGCCCGGGTCGCGCACGCCGGTGACGCCCTCGCGGCCGTAGACGGCGCATTCCGACAGGGTGCGGCCCGTCGCCTTGGCCACGACCTCGCCCATGTGCAGCGCGGTGCCGCTGGGCGCGTCGACCTTGTTGCGGTGGTGGGCCTCGATGATCTCGACGTCGTAGCCCTCGGCGAGCGACTTCGCGGCCTGCTCGATCAGGCGCATCACGAGGTTCACCCCGACGCTCATGTTGGGCGCGAGGAAGATCGGCGTGCGCGCCGACGCGGCGCGGATCTCGTCCTTCTGCGCGTCCGTCAGGCCCGTCGTTCCGATCACCAGCGCGACGCCACGCTGGGCGCAGGCTGCGACGTGGCGCATCGTCCCCTCGGGGCGCGTGAAGTCGATCAGCACGCGCGCGCCGGCGAGCGCCGCGTCGAGGTCGGCCGTCAGCGCGACGCCGCTCGTGCGGCCGAGGAAGGCCGCGGCGTCCTGGCCCAGC
>DASVLN010000858.1:0-2072 GCA_036384855.1 Burkholderiaceae bacterium
GTCCTTGTCCTCGACGGTGCTCATCGGGCGACCCCCCTCCTGCGGACTTCGGGGCGGGCGGCTTCGGGCGGCGGGGCGAAGCTCATTGCGCCCTCGCGATCCGCCCGCTCTGGAGCGCTTCCATGATGCGGTCGCGCGGGCCGTCCGCGACCACCTTGCCGCCATCGATGACGATCACGCGGTCGACGAGCGCGAGCAGCGACGTGCGGTGCGTGACGAGGACGACGGTCTTCGTGCGCGCGAAGTTCATCAGCTTCTGCGTGATGGCCGCCTCGGACGAGAAGTCCATCGCGCTGGTCGGCTCGTCGAGCAGCAGGATCGGCGCGTTGTGCAGCACGGCGCGGGCGATGCCCACGCTCTGGCGCTGGCCGCCCGAGAGCGACTCGCCGCGCTCGCCCACCGGCATGTCGAAGCCTTGCGGGTGGCGGTTGACGGTGTCGAGCAGCCCGGCGACCTCCGCGGCCGCGACGATGGCGCCGTCCTCGGCGTAGGGCATGCCGAAGGCGATGTTCTCGCGCAGCGTGCCGTAGAACAGCAGCACGTCCTGCGAGACGTAGCCCATGTTGCGGCGCAGGTCGGCCGGGTCGACCTGGCGCAGGTCGATGCCGTCGACGAGCACGGCGCCCGCGGTCGGCTGGTACAGGCCCATCGCCAGCCGCTGGATCGTCGACTTGCCCGAGCCCACGCGCCCGATCAGCGCCACCTTCTCGCCGGGCTTGATCTTGAAGCTCACGCCCTCGAGCGCGTTCTCCCGCCGGTTCGGGTAGTGGAAGGCGACATTGCGGAACTCCAGCGCGCCCTCGAGGTCGCGCCGCTCGACGTACGAGACGTCCGGCCCGCGCTCGGTGTCCTGCGCCATGATCTTCTCGAGCCCGGCCAGCGCGGTGCGCGCGCCCTGGTACTGCATCATCAGGCCGACGATCTGGCCCGCCGGCGCCATCGCGCGCCCGGCCAGCATGCTGACCGCCACCAGCGCGCCCATGCTGAGCTCGCGCGCCCCGATCAGGTAGACCCCCACGATCACGAGCGCGACGCTCATCAGCTGCGAGACGGTCGAGGTCACGTAGATCGACGACGACGACAGCCCCCGCATCTTCACGTTGGTCGCCGCCAGGTGCACGTTGGTGCGCTCCCAGCGCGCCTGGATCACGCTCTCGGCGCCCTGGGACTTGATCGTCTCGATGCCGGTCAGGCATTCGACCAGCGTCGAGTTGCGCAGGGCGCTGGCGCGGTACGTGGTCTCGGCCAGCGCGTGCAGCTTCTTCTGCACCGACCAGCCGTAGGCGAGCACGCCGGCGAAAGCCGCCACGACCGGCACCGCGAGCCAGGGCGAGATGCAGGCGATCACGACCAGGAACAGCAGCGCGAACGGCAGGTCGATCAGCGCGGTGACGGTGGTCGAGGTGATGACGTCGCGCACCTGCTCGAAGCCGCGCAGGTTCTGCGAGAACGATCCGACCGACGCCGGCCGGTTCTCCAGGCGCATGCCCAGCACCCGCTCGAGCAGGCTGGCGGAGATCTGGACGTCGATGCGCGCGCTCGCCTCGTCGACGAAGTGGCTGCGCAGCGTGCGCATCAGCAGGTCGCTGCCGAGCACGATGACGATGCCGATGGACAGGGCCCACAGCGTCTCGACCGCGGCGTTGGGCACGACGCGGTCGTAGACGTTGCGGGTGAACATCGGCATCGCCAGCGCGAAGACGTTGATCAGCGCGGCGGCCCACAGGATGTCGCGATAGACCTTGCGCTGGCCCAGCACCGTGCTCCAGAACCAGTGGCCGGCGGGCTTGGGCGTCGTCCCGGCAGTGCGGGCGTCGAAGCGGAAGTGCGGCCGCACCGACAGCACCAGCCCCGTCGAGCGTTCCGCCAGCACGGCGTCGTCGAGCAGCACGGTGCCCTGGCCGGTCTCGGGCAGCAGCACGCGGGCGCGGCCGGGCTCGCGGCCGATCAGCACGCAGGCCTTGTCGTCCTTGAGCAGCAGCACGACCGGCAGCGCGGCGGCGTCGACGTCGGCGGGGGCGAGGCGCTGCAGCTTGGTCGCCATGCCCGCGCGCGCGGCGGCGCGCTCGGCC
>DASVLN010000859.1:0-15640 GCA_036384855.1 Burkholderiaceae bacterium
GCGGCCTGCAGGAAGGCCGCGCGGTCGAGCGACAGGTGCACGCGCTCCGAGGCCCAGCGCAGCACCGCGAACTGCAGCGTCGCGCCCACGCCCCAGAAGATCGTCGTCACCGCGAGCGACAGGCCGCCGTCGCGATCGCTCCAAAGGCAGCGGTTCGCCTGCACGAACTCGCGCATCAGGCGGCCCGGATGGAGCGATGAAACCGCATGCCTGGCGCCGGTGTCGCGCACGGCGAGGTTGAGCGCGCCCGCCAGCAGGTACACGGCGAGCACGACGCCCAGCGACGGGCACAGCGTGCCATGGGTGACCGCGTCGCCGGCGCCCGCGAGCGCGAGCATCCACGGGCTCACGAGCACCCCGCCCAGGCCGGTGCCCAGCAGCACCGCGCACACCGCCGCGACCTCGATCCAGCCGTTGGCCGCGACGAGCTGGTCCGGCCGCACGAGCTCGGTCGCGAGGCCGTACTTGGCCGGCGCGTAGGCCGCCGCGCCGAGCCCCACGATCGCGAAGGCGATCAGCGGATGCGTGCCCGCCACGAGACCGACGACGCCCAGCATCTTCAGGCCGTTCATCCACGCCATCAGGCGCGCCTTCGGGAACGCGTCGGCCAGCGGCCCGACGAAGGGTGCGAGCACGACGTACGAGGCGATGAAGCCGACCTTGAGCATCGGCGCCCACCAGGCCGGCATGCCATGCGCCTGCAGCAGCGCGATGGTCACGAGCAGCAGCGCGTTGTCGGCGAGCGCGGAGAAGAACTGGGCCGCGAGCAGGAGCAGGAACACATCGGGCATCAGGCGGTCTGGCGTGCGTGGAGGTTCATCGTCCCCATGAGGCCGGAAACGTCACTGGACCGCGAGCATGGCGCCGTCCCGTGAATCGGCGGTGACGCCCGCGTGACGGCCACGCGCCAGCCTGGCGACGGCAGCGGGCGCGCGACGTCATCGTGGCGTCATCGGCGATGCCCCGTGCCGCGCACGCCGCACGAGCCGGCCGTCACGCGACCGCCACGCGACCGCCACGCGAGCGACATCACGGGGCGACCCGGCATCGCATCGTCGAGAACTCCCCACGCCACGGTCGCGCACCGACCCGCTAAGGTGCTTGTCGCGACGCTGGCCGCCCGCTGAACGAGCGCCTTCGCCCCGGAACCGATCCCGCCGCACGCACTCCGTGCATAGACGGCTGCTCGACAGGTTCATGACGTAAAGTTGTGTTAACAGGCCTTTTCAGAGTCGACGACATGTCCGCCCAATCCCGCCCCCTGACGATCGTGCATGCCGTCTTCTCCTCGCGCCTGGCCGGCGGCGAACGCCACTGCGTCGACCTCGCGCGCGCGCAGGCCGCGCTGGGCCACGACGTCCACGTGGTCGGGCCGGGCAAGTCGGCCGTGCGCCAGGTGCTGGGGCCGACCGTCACGTACCACGGCCTGCCTGCGCCGCTGCTGCGCGGGCTGCGCCTGCGCCGCCTCGCGCGCACGTTGAAGGCCGACATCGTGCACGGGCACCTCGGGCCGGCCTGCAAGGCGGTCGCGACGGTGGGCACCGCGACGCGCATCGGCACGCTGCACGTCGGCTTCAAGGCGCATCACCACCAGGCGATGGACGGCCTCATCTGCGTCAACACCGCGCAGCGCCAGCGCCTGGCCGGCTACGCGGGCCAGCACGCCGTCATCTTCAACTGGGCGCCCGAGCGCGACCCGGGCGCCGCAGCCGCCCCGAGCGACCTGCGCGCCGAGCTCGGCCTCGGCCCGCAGCAGCTGCTGGTCGGCTCCGTCGGGCGCCTGTGCCCGAGCAAGGGCATGGACGTGCTCGTGTCGGCGTTCCGTGCGCACGCGCCGGCGGACGCGGTGCTCGCCATCCTCGGCGAGGGCGACCACATGGCCGAGCTGCGCCGCCTCGCCGCCGGCGACCCGCGCGTGCGGCTGCTGGGCTTCCGCAGCGACGTCGACGATGCGCTCAAGGCGATGGACCTGTTCGTCTCGCCGTCGCGCGAGGAGGCCTTCCCGCTCGCGATCCTCGAGGCGATGCGCGCGGGCGTGCCGGTGATCTCGACCGCCACGCAGGGCCCGCTGGAGATGCTCGCCCGCCAGCCCGACGCCCGGATCGTCCCGATCGCCGACGTCACCGCGATGGGCAAGGCCATCGCCGAGCGCCTGGCGGGGCTGCGCGCCGTGCCACGCCACCTGCGTGCCGCGATCCCGTACGAGGTGTCGGCGTACTCGCGCGGCGCGGCCGTCGATCGCACCGTCGCGTTCTACCGCCAGGTGCTCGCGCGCGCGCCGCTGGGCGAGCACCAGGCGAATGCGGGCGTGTCGTCCGACGTCCGCCCGGGCGTGGGCCACGCCTGATGCTGAAGCGGCCGCGAACCGACTTCTGGACCGTCGGGATCATTCCCGCCCCGATCGCCGCGATCGCCGCCGATCCGGCGCGCCTGCGCGCGCTGCGCGGGGACATCGCCTGGATGCCCGACGCCGGTCCGTGGCGCTATTTCGCCGACCCGTTCGCGCTCGCGCGCGACGGCACGCTGCACGTCTTCGTCGAGGCCTTCGACTACCGCACCAAGCACGCCGTCATCGAGCGCCACGAGTTCGGGCTCGCCGACCGGCGCTGGCGCGGCGGGCGCGTGGTGCTCGCGCGACCGTTCCACCTGTCGTACCCGAACGTGTTCGAACACGCGGGCGAGACCTACATGCTGCCCGAGAGCGCCCACGCCGGCGAGGTCGCGCTGTACCGCGCGGTCGACGGCCTCGACCGCTGGGAGCGCGCGCACGTGCTGCTGCCGCAGGTGCGCGGCGCCGACGCCTCGGTGATCGAGCACGGCGCCCGCTGGTGGACGTTCTACACCATCATCGGCCCGGGCGGCCGCGACCAGCGCGAACTGCACGCCGCCCACGCCCCGGCCCTGGAAGGCCCGTGGACGCCGCTGTCCGCCAACCCGATCCGCGTCGACCGCAGCGGCGCCCGCCCGGCCGGCCGGCCCTTCCTCGACGCCGAGGGCCGCGTGATGCTGCCGGTGCAGGACTGCTCCGGCGGCTACGGCAGCGCACTGCGCCTGCTGCGCTTCGACGAACTCTCGCCCGAGCGCGTGCGCTGCTCGCCCACCGCGACGCGCCTGACCGGCGACCTCGCCTCCGACGACCACGTGGCCGGCCTGCACACCCTCACCGCCTGCGGCGAGTTCACGCTGATCGACGTCAAGCGGGTCGACCGCTCGCGCATGAAGCAGTGGCTCGACCTGAAGCGGCGCGCGCGTCGGCTCGTGGGTGCTTGAACACTGCGCGACTTCCAACTTTTCAACGCCCTGTCGTCGTCAAGAAGCGTATGTGTCGTAGGCAGCCTCTTTCAAAGCCGTTACTCGATTTCAAGGCCGGCGACAACGCGCACGCGACGCCTAAAATCCAAGAACGAGGCACTTGTTCCTGTGCACCGATCAATCAAACCAAAATTACGAACATTGTTCGCAATTGCTCCGGCATCACTCTTTTCGTATTCGCGGCGGGTCGACTTGTTGCGAAGGTCCCGAGCCAATTGTTCAGCGGCGTCCTTAATCATGCCGTGATTACCGACACGCTTCAGCCTTGTCCATTTTGAATGGACGGCCGCAACGGCGTCTGGCCAAAGGAACCACCAGGCCTCCGTCTCCCAAGCTGGAGCGGCTGGAATCACATTTTTTACGCCGGCATTCTCAAGCTCACTTCGGATCGTGTGAGCCTGCAATTCGTGCGCAGGCTCTACAGCGTCACAATCTCGATGGGCTATCACTACGGCAACATCGTGAAGCACGCCCTCGGCTCGAATAGCGTCAGCTATGCCCGCAGCGTTCCGCTTTCGATCCTCAGCCTCTTGCCGACTCCTAATTAAAACAAGAGGCTTTCGCACATATTTGAATCGAGGCGCATCCGGCCACAGCGCCTCGGCCAGCCGAGCCAGTGCGTCCGCGTCGTTTTTATCCTCTCCAAAGATCAGACCGATCTTCGCCCTCGACCTCAGCGTGGCTCCAAGCTTTCGGGAACTCATTCCAGCCCCCCGCCAAGCGCGCCTGAAAACCAAAGCTCACCCAAGCTAAGATTGGAAACCGCCGCCATCCTTGCAACGTTAATAGACGAGATTGCAGGAATCCGCGAGGCACCGGTTTCAAGATCGCGCTCACACACAATCAACTCCCCGGGATTGAGGCGATTCGCCAGAGCAGGAGAATGTGTAACAACCAGCAACTGCGTTCGGCGCGAAGCACTTCGCAAGCGTTCGACGATCCGATCGAGAGCATGCGGATGCAATCCGTGGTCGATCTCCTCCACGCAAGTCAATCGTGGTGGGTTCGGATCATGAAGCATTGCAAGAAGCGCCATCGCCCTGATCGTTCCAAATGAGGCCTCGGACATATTGGTAAGCCCGGCCAGCCCCCGCTCCTTTAGCTGAACTGCGACAGCTTCGTCACTTCCGCCTCCAATTTTGACTACCCGCACGTCTTCAACGGTTGGAGCTATGGTTCGAAGATCGTCGACAAACAATTCAAAGACATCAGATTCGTAATCATGAAGCCAGCGGAGAAAGCTCGCCAAGTTCCCGGCATCGCTATCTAGTAATTTCGAATTTTCTCGATCAAATTCCGCTGGACGGCGAGCCTTTTTCGCATCGACCTCGAAGACGCGGAAGTTCTTAAGCAAATCCGCTAGCATTGTTATCTGCTCACCACCTTCATCTCGACCCAACTTCGGAAGCGTAGAGAGACCAGACGACGTTGTAGCTAGCGCCAATTGCCGTTGCTGAGTTGCGCGTTGAATTTCGGCCTTGCCTCCAGCAATTGTGATGCGGCGACCAGGGCCCGCCTTCCGCTTGAAGATAAACTCTTCTCGTCGCTGGCTGAAAACCAAGTTGTGCGCGGCCGCATTTCCTTGACGCTGCGAGAAACTAAGCGTGTACTCATCCGGCGCAATGTCAGATGAATTTTTAGTAAATCTGCCCTTAATGCCCAACGTGATACGGGGTGCTCTATGTTCCTTTGAAGGACTACGAAACACCAGACGCTCGTAACCGCCGTGCTCCTGGATTGCTGGCCCAAGATCGTAGCGAGCCGTATCGCCGAGAAACTGAATCACCTTGAGCAGATTCGATTTCCCTGCCCCATTTGGCCCAACCAAAACCGACAACTCCTGAAGTTCTACCTCAACGTCCTGCAGGCTTAGGAAGTTCTTCGCGGTGATTGAAAGGAGGGAACGCATACGATGGCGATAAGGGTGCCGTTCCGGCGAATGCTGCACTGTATCTCGCATCAAGGCCACAAAACTAACTTCGGGCCAGCTTTTTTGTAGAGCCGCGACGGAATACGAGACGCTTCCGCGCCACCAAATCCGTTGCGAATGTGGGGGGAGGGTCAGCAGATTTCGACGAAGTATGTAGCCATAAGACCGGAGGGCTCGGGATCGTCTCTCCTTCGCGGAACATGGCGGCGCAAGCCACCGAAGCCAAGAGTTCCGCCAGGCCTGTTCGCATCGGACCGATTTGACTGGTCGCAGCAGTCGTCCGCGCATGCCTTCCGAGCCACGAGCCATCGCTACCAATGGACTAACTGTAAAGCGAAAAGGCCGATCCCCTTTCGGAAATCGGCCTTTGGCATTTGGTAGGCGCGATTGGACTCGAACCAACGACCCCCACCATGTCAAGGTGGTGCTCTAACCAGCTGAGCTACGCGCCTGCAATCAAGCAAGACTGACAGTCTAGCATGCTTTTCAGGCGTTGTACAAGTCCCGTCGCGTCAGGGGAACCGGCTGCGCGTAGGGACGGCGATCCGGGCGGCGCGAGGCGAGGATCTGGTGGATGCCCGTGCCGCCCGATTCGAACTCGATCGCGCAGGCCGCCATGTACAGGCGCCAGACGCGGAAGGTGGCCTCGGCGACGTGGCGCAGCGCTTCCTCGTGATTGGCTTCCAGGCGCTGGACCCAGTGGCGCAGCGTGCGGGCGTAGTGCTGGCGCAGGTTCTCGACGTCGTGGATCTCGAAGCCCGCGTCCTCCATGCCGGCCTGGATCGAGCTGACGCGATCGAGCTCGCCGTCCGGGAACACGTAGGTGTTGATGAACTCCGTGTCGACGTTGCGCTCCCAGCCCTTTTCCTCGTGCGTGATGCCGTGATTCAGGAACAGGCCGTTCGGCTTGAGCACGCGGTGCACGGTGGCGTGGTATTCGGGCAGGTTGGCGAGGCCCACGTGCTCGAACATGCCGACGCTGGAGACGCTGTCGTAGACGCCCTGCCCCTCGAGCTTGCGGTAGTCGCGCAGTTCGACGGTCACCCGGTCCTGCAGGCCCTCCGCCGCGATGCGGCGCTGCGCCTCGGCGAGTTGCTCCTTGCTCAGCGTGATGCCGTGCGCCTTCACGCCGTAATGCTTGGCCGCCCAGATCACCAGCGCGCCCCAGCCGCAGCCGATGTCGAGGTGGCGGCCGCCCGGCTTCAGGCGCAGCTTGCGGCAGATGTGGTCGAGCTTTTGCGCCTGCGCCGCTTCGATGGTGTCGTCGTCCTCGTGGAAGTAGGCACAGGAGTAGACCATGCGCTCGTCGAGGAACAGCTTGTAGAAGTCGTTCGAGACGTCGTAGTGGTGCGAGATCGCCGCGCGGTCGCTGTCGAGCGAGTGGTCGTGGCGGAACTGCGTGGTCTCGCGGACCTCGCCGACGAGCGCAGCCCTCTTCGGCATGAACGCGAGGCGCAGCGCGTCGACGAGCAGGCCCGCGCGCTCGCGGCCGCTGAACGTGAGGCCCTGGAAGTAGGTCTTCAGGCGCAGCGCGGCGTAGAGGTCTCCCTCGACGTCGAGCCGGCCGTGGAAGTAGGCCTCCGCCAGCGGCAGCGGGCTGCGCCGCAGGACGAGGTCGCGCAGCACCGTCGGGTCGCGGAACACCAGCGTGAAGGCCGGCGCCGCCTTGCCGAAGGTGTGGGTGACGCCGTCCCACAGGCGCAGCGCGAGGCTGCCGTCGAACGGGCTCAGCAGCCGCTGCATGATGCGGTGGGCGGCCTCGATGGGCCCGGGGCCGATCTCTTGACTGGGCAGGGCCGACGACGATGAACGAGCCATGGGATCTCCGGACAGGCGGCGAGCGCTGCGCGGGAGGTGCGCTTGCAGGATCTCGCGGCCGCCTCGCGCGGCGCGAGCCCCGTCGCGCCGCCGGCGCCCGTGCCCGGCTCGCCAATGCAGGACCATGCTATCGCGCGTGCGCGTGCCCGCAAAGGCGTACGGATTTGTCCAAAGGCATCGCGGCCCCGCGGTCCTGGCAAACCCGGACCGCCGTCCGCCGCCTCAGCGCCGGCGCGCGGCCTCGACGCCGCCGACGCGGCCGACCAGCTGCAGCACCTGCCCCAGCCGCTCGGCGCCGTCGATCTCGATCGTGAACGTCATGAGCGCGCGCCGGTCGGCGCCGCCGCGCGTGGACTGCGAGTTGACGCCGATCACGTTGACGCGCTGCTTGGCGAGCACCTCGGAGATGTCGCGCAGCAGGCCCTGGCGATCCTGCGCCTCGACGACGATGTCGACCGCGTAGACGCCCGCCTTCGCGTCCGCGCCCTGCGCGCGCTGGCCCCACTCGACCGGGATCACCCGCTCGGGGTTGGTCTCGGCCATGTGGCGGAAGTTCGTGCAGTCCGCGCGGTGCACCGCCACCCCCTTGCCGCGCGTCACGTAGCCGCCGATCGCGTCCGGCGGCGCCGGGCGGCAGCAGCTCGCGAGCGTCGTCAGCAGCGAGTCGATGCCCACCACCAGCACGCCGCCGCGGCTGGTCGCGCCGCCCGAGCGTGGCCGCCGCAGCGGGATCGCCTCGTCGGCGGGCGCGGGCTCGGCCGGGCGCAGCAGGTTCTCGATGTTGCGCAGCGAATACTCGTCCTTGCCCACGACCTCGAAGAGGGCCTGCGCGTCATCGAAGCCGAGCCGGCCGGCCAGCTCCTCCAGGCTGATCGCGGTGCGGCCCTCGCGCTGCAGGAGCTTCTCGACCAGCTCGCGCCCCTTGGCGACGGTCTGCTCGTGCTGGCGCGCGTTGAACCAGGCCCGCACCTTGGCGCGCGCCCGCGGGCTGGCGAGGAAGTGCAGCTCCGGGTTGAGCCAGTCCATCGACGGGCCGCCCTCGCGCACCGTGGTGATCTCCACCGTCTGGCCGTTCTTCAGCGGCGTCGACAGCGGCACCATCGCGCCGTCGACGCGCGCGCCGCGGCAGCGGTGGCCGACGTCGGTGTGCAGCGCATACGCGAAGTCGACCGGCGTGCCGCCCGCGGGCAGCTCGATCACGCTCGCCTGCGGCGTGAAGACGTAGATGCGGTCGTCCGGGGACGCCGCGGCCGAGGCCTCCTCGGCGACGAAGTCGCGCTCCCACGCGAGCAGCTGCCGCAGCACCGCCTTGCGCGCCTGCGCGACCTGCTCCTCGAACGCGCCCGCGGCCACCACGCCGGCATAGCCCTTGGTGCCGGCCTCCTTGTACGCCCAGTGCGCGGCGACGCCGTGCTCGGCGTGCTCGTGCATCTCGCGCGTGCGGATCTGGATCTCGAACGCACGGCCCGCGTCGTCCTTCACGACCGTGTGCAGCGACTGGTAGCCGTTGGGCTTCGGCCGCGCGATGTAGTCGTCGAACTCGCCGTCGACCGCGCGGAAGCGTTCGTTCACGCGGCCGAGCACGGCGTAGCAGTCGGCGACGTCGTCGACGATCACGCGCACCGCGCGCACGTCGAACACATGGTCGAAGTCCAGCGCCTTGCCGCGCATCTTCTTCCAGATGCTGTAGATGTGCTTGGGCCGGCCCTGGATGTCGGCACGGATGCCTGCCTCGCCCAGCATCGCGGCGAGCTGGGCGCGGAACGCCTCGATGCCGGCCTCGCGTTCGACGCGCCGCTCGTCGAGCAGCTTCGCGATGCGGCGGTACTCGTCGGGCTGGAGGAACCGGAACGAGAGGTCCTCGAGCTCCCACTTGATCTGCCAGATGCCGAGCCGGTTGGCGAGCGGCGCGAACACCTGCGCCGACTCCTGCGCCAGCTCCGGCGGGCACGGCGTCTTCGAGGCCGCGTGCCAGCGCAGCGTCTGCAGGCGCGAGGCCAGGCGCAGCAGGACGACGCGCAGGTCGCGCGAGAACGCCAGCAGCATCTTGCGCACGCGTTCGGTCTGCAGCGCGCGCTTGTCCTCGTCGATGCGCGCCTCGCGCGCGTTGCGCTGGATGCGCACGAGCTTGCGCGTGAGCTCGACGACGCTGGCGTACGACGGCCCGAACGCCTTCTCGACCACCTCGGCCGGCCGCTGCAGGCCGTCGCCCGCGTAGACGAGCCAGGCCGCCGCCTGCATCGCGGGGGTGGCACCGAGGTCGGCCAGGATCTGCGCGACGCCCTGCGCGTGCGGCCAGGCGTCCTCGCCCGAGTCGAGCCTGCGGCCGATCAGCAGTGGCTCCGCGAACGCGCGCGCGCGCACGAGCGCGATCGCGCCCGACGCGTCGGGATCGGCGGGCGAGCGGGCGTCGCCTTCGCCCGATCCGGTCGCGCCGCGCGCCATGTCGGCGTCGGCCACCAGCACGATCGCCGGGGCGTCCTCGGCGACCGCGGGCGTGGCGAGCGTCTTCATGGCGAGCCGGCCAGCAGGAACTCGCGCACGACGGCCACCTGCTCCGCCTGCACGAGCGTCGGCGCGTGGCCCACGCCGGCGAACTCGTGCACCCGCGCGCGCGGGCCGCGCTCCGACATCTGGCGCGCGGTCGCGGACGACAGCAGGTCCGATTCCGCGCCGCGCAGCACCAGCGTCGGGCAGCGCAGCCGGTCGTAGGTCTGCCACAGCAGCGCCTCGCCGGCGGCGGCGAGCTCGGGCGTGATGGCCTTGAACGGCGCGGCGATGGCGGGATCGTAGTGCGGCTTGAGGACGGTGCCGTCGCCGTCCGGGTCGACCACGGCCTGCGGGCGCGTGAGCTCGAGCCACTGCTCGCGCGTGTGCGGCCCGAACCCCAGCGAGATCTGGCGCAGCGACTCCGCGGCCTCCTCGAGCGACCGCCAGCGCACCGGCTGTCCCACGTAGGTGCCGATGCGCTGCAGCGCCGCGTACTCGATGGTCGGGCCGACGTCGTTGAGCACGAGGCGCGCGACCGGCGAATCCTCGAACCCGGCCAGGCCCATCCCGATCAGCCCGCCCATCGAGGTGCCGACCCAGCTCAGCTCGCAGGCGTCCAGCCGCGCGAGCAGCGTGACCATGTCGGCGACGTACTGCGGGATCGCGTACGAGGCCGGGTTCTTCAGCCACGAGGAGCGGCCGCGGCCGGCGACGTCGGGGCAGACGACGCGGAACTCGCCGGCCATGGCGCGCGCCAGCGTGTCGAAGTCCCGGCCCTGACGCGTCAACCCGTGCGCGCACACCAGCACGCGCGGGTTCGCGGCGTCGCCCCACTCCCAGTACGCCAGCCGGTGCAGGCCTTCGGGCGAGAGGCACTGGACGTGGCGGAGTCGGGGTTCGGACATGGCGGCGGCTCGGGACGTGGGCCCGCGGCGGCGGGCGATCCCGGCATCGTAGCAAGCGCCGCGCCGCCGCCGGCGCCCGCCGCCGAGAAACCCGGCGCCACGCATCGCGGCGGGCGCCCGCCGCTCACTTCATCTGGATGGAGCCGTTGACGTTGGCGGTGACGGAGCCCGTGCCGGCGGCGGTCGGCAGCACCGCCTCGACCGATGCCACGGCCATGCGCGCCGCCATCAGCGGCCGCGGCGGCACCGGGCCGTCGCCCTGCGTCTGGATATTGACGTCGCGCACGACGAAGCCGCCATAGCCGAAGGCCTTCGCGTAGTCCTGCGCCTGCGCACGGAAGCGCGCGATCGCCTGCGCAGCGACCTCGCCCTCGACCTTCTCGCGCGCCTCGCGCGAGACGCCGTAGTCGAGCCGGCTCACGTTCATCGTCGCGATGCGGCCGGCGAGCGCGGCGATCGTGGCCATGTCGCGGCCCTGCACGCGCATGGAGGTCGAGCCTGTCCAGCCGTCCACGCGGCCCTTGGCGTCGAAGCGCGGCTGCAGCGAGAAACCGCCCCCCTCCACCTCGACATGGCCCTCGGGCTTCGCCTCTCGGCGGGCGAGCTCCAGCGCCGCGCCAAGCGCCTGCTTGAGCGCCGCCTGCACGGCGTTGGCGTCGGTGCCGTCCCGGGTGGCCGAGAACTCGACGGTGATCCAGTCGTTGGGCACCTGGACCGTGGCGCTGGCCGACAGCTCGAGCACCCCTTCGGGCTCGGGGGCCGCGCCGGACGGGGATGCGGCGCCCGCCCCCGCGGCGAAGGCGGCGAGCGCGAACGGGACGACGAGGCGCGCGACGAGGCGGCGCGGGGAATGCGGACGGGTCATGGGGATCCCTGGTCGGTCGAACATGCGAGTTGAACGCGGGCTTTGCTTCAGCGGGGTGACGGGTGCGGTGTCCCCGTGGCAAGATTTGTAACAGAAGGTCAGGTGCGGCCCGAAATCGCCGAAGCCGCGGTCCGGCAGCCCCCAGAATCTCGCTTGTTACATATTTGGAGATGCCATGTCGGCCGTTCCAGGCACCCGCCAAGACCGCATCGTCGTCGTCGACGACGACGCCCGCATCCGCGACCTGCTGCGTCGCTACCTGAGCCAGGAAGGCTTCGACGTCCTGCTCGCCGAGGACGGCAAGGCGCTCAACCGGCTGATGACCCGCGAGAACATCGACCTGATCGTGCTCGATCTCATGCTCCCCGGCGAGGACGGCCTGTCGATCTGCCGCCGCCTGCGCGCCGCCGGCGACCGCACCCCCATCATCATGCTGACCGCCAAGGTCGAGGATGTCGACCGCATCGTCGGCCTCGAGGTGGGCGCGGACGACTACCTGCCCAAGCCCTTCAACCCGCGCGAGCTGCTCGCCCGCGTGCATGCCGTCCTGCGCCGCCGCCCGCCGCAGGAGGCGCCGGGCGCGCCGGCCAAGGACGCCCAGGTCGTGCAGTTCGGCGACTTCGAGTTCGACCTCTCGCTGCGCCGCCTCACCAAGGACGGCGAGCCCATCGCGCTGACGACGGGCGAGTTCTCGATGCTCAAGGCGCTCGTGCGCCATCCGCGCCAGCCGCTGTCGCGCGACAAGCTCGCCCAGCTCGCGCGCGGCCGCGACTTCGAGCCCTTCGACCGCAGCCTCGACGTGCAGATCTCGCGCCTGCGCAAGATGATCGAGCCCGACCCGTCCAACCCGCGCTACATCCAGACGGTCTGGGGCGTCGGCTACGTGTTCGTGCCCAGCGAGACGGCGTGACGCCGCGGCGCCGAGGCCTCTGAGGGATGGCCCGCAAGCTCCTGTCGCTGAACCTGTTCTGGCGCACGTTCTTCCTGCTGGCGGTGCTGCTGACGGGCGGCATCCTCGCCTGGGTGCAGACGCTGCGCCAGCTCGAGTTCGAGCCGCGCGCGGTCATCGCGGCGCAGCAGATCGCGAGCCTCGTGAACCTCTCGCGCGGCGCGATGGCGCACGTCGACGGCATCAACCGCATCGCGCTGATGAAGTCGATGACCGACCAGGAGGCGGTTCGCGTGCTCCCGCGCGAGCCCAAGGATCGCTGGGAGCCCTACGACGTCGATGCCTTCACCCGGCGCATCGCCGCGGAGCTGCGCATCCGCCTGGGCGACGGCACGATCGTCGCGCGCTCGGTCAACGGCCAGGAGGCGCTGTGGGTCGGCTTCACGATCGACGACGACCGCTACTGGCTGCAGGCCGAGCCGCAGCGCGTCACGCCGCTGACCTCCAGCACGTGGTTCGTGTGGGTGGGCATCGCGATCCTCGCGACGGTCATCGGCTCGGCGATGATCGCGGGCCTCATCAACCGGCCGCTCAAGGAGCTGTCCACCGCGGCCGCCCGCATCCGCGACGGCGAGTACGACACCCGGCTCGACGAGCGCACCAGCACGACGGAGGTGCGCGCGGTCAACGTCGGCTTCAACCGCATGGCGCGCGAGCTCGCGAAGGTGGACCAGGATCGCACCGTCATGCTGGCCGGCATCTCGCACGACCTGCGCACGCCGCTCGCGCGCATCCGCCTCGAGGCCGAGATCAGCATCCCCGACGAGGACGCACGCAGCCACATCGCCGAGGACATCGACCAGCTCGACGCGATCATCGACAAGTTCATGGACTACGCGCGACCGGGCGTCACGCGCCTGGAGCCGGTGCCGCTGGCGGCGGTGATCGAGCGCGAGGCGATCGCCTTCCGCGACACGAGCCAGATCCGCATCGCGCTGCAGCTGTCGCCGGTCTCGCGCGTGCTCGGGGATCCGACCGAGCTCGGGCGCGTGTTCGGCAACCTGTTCGAGAACGCGCGCCGCTACGGCCGCACGAGCGAGTCCGAGCCGGCCGAGGTCACCGTCGGCCAGATCCAGGCCGGCCCCTGGATCATCGTGACCGTGCGCGACCGCGGCCCCGGCGTGCCGCCCGACAAGCTCACGCAGCTGACGACGCCCTTCTTCCGCGGCGACACCGCCCGCACCGCGGCGACCGGGGCCGGGCTGGGCCTGGCCATCGTCAAGAAGGCGATCCAGCGCATGGGCGGCAGCCTCGAGATGACCAACGGCGCCGAGGGCGGGCTGGTCGCTCACGTTCGTTTACGTCGCGTCGAAACAGCTTGATGCGAACTTGACTCCGCGGCGGTCAACGCGCGCCTTCGCGCGGCCGTTCTGGGATGACGGGCGCCTCGATTGCCTGACGGGCGCCGTCCCCGACAACAAAAGGAGTCTCGCGATGAAGACCATCATCAAGGCCACGGTGGCCGCGGCGGCACTGTGCGCGGCGGGCTACGCCAGCGCCGACATCACGTTCTACGAGCACCAGAACTTCTACGGCCGGCAGTTCACGGTCCAGCAGCCGATCGGCGACTTCGCCAGCGCCGGCTTCAACGACCGCGCCTCGTCGGTCGTCGTCACGGACCATCCCTGGGAAGTCTGCGACCTGCCCAACTTCCACGGCAGCTGCGTCATCCTGCGGCCTGGCAACTACCCGTCGCTCAGCTCGATGAACCTGAACGACCGCATCTCCTCGGCGCGCCAAGTCGGCGAGCGCCGGCCGCCGCCGGAGGCCTGGGCCCCCGCGCCGCTGCCCGGGCAGGTGACCTTCTACGAATACCCGAACTTCCGCGGCCGCTCGTTCAACACGCAGGGCGAGGTCCGGGACTTCGGCGAATACGGCTTCAACGACCGTGCGTCCTCCGTGACCGTCATCGGCGACCGCTGGGAGGTCTGCGACGACGTCGCCTGGCACGGCCACTGCGTCGTGCTGCGCCCGGGCAACTACCCCGACCTGCGCGCGATGGGCCTGGACAACCGCATCTCGTCGGTGCGCATCCTGCCGCCCAACGTGCCGGTCGCCCAGGGCCGCTGGGCGCCGCCCGCGCCGCCGGCCTACGACTGGCGCCCGCGGCCGTCGGAGCAGCTGTTCCAGGCCAACGTGAGCTCCTCGCGGGCCGTCTACGGGACGCCGACGCAGCACTGCTGGGTCGACCGCGAGGCCGTGCCCGTCGACCGCCCGCGCAGCCAGGTCGGCAGCGCGATCGTCGGCGGCGTGATCGGCTCCATCCTCGGCCACGAGATCGCGCACTCCAGCGGCGGCGCGATCGCCGGCGCGATCGGCGGCGCGGCCGTCGGCAACGCGATCGGCGCGACGGCGCAGCCGTACCAGGACGTCCAGCACTGCTCGCAAGCCGTCCAGGGCCCGCCGCTGTACTGGGACACGACCTACTGGTTCCGCGGCGTGGAACACCACGTGCAGACCACCGCCCCGGCCGGCGCGACCATCACCGTCAACGGCTACGGCGAGCCGCGCATGTGAGGCAAGCGCCCCGCGCGCGAGCGACGCGCGGGTGGGGCGCCCACCCGCCTGCGACCAAACCCCCCGGCGGGCGGCCTTCGCGCGAGCGCCCGTCATCGGCCGGACATCCGCGCGGACGACAGTGGTCGGGCCAGCTGACAACCACAAACCCGCGCACGAACCCCTGAACCCGGAAGCCTCCGGGTTCTTTTTTTCCGCTGGCTAGCCGCGGCCTGCCAGCGGCCGCTGGCGCGACGCGATCCAGGCGCCCGCCGCCAGCGTCCCCGCGGACCACGCGAACCCGCGCGCGAGCCCGCCTGCGCCGTCGGCCAGGAGCCCGGTGAGGCTGGGCCCGATGATCTGCCCCGCCGCGAACACGATGGTGAAGGCCGCGATGCCGCGGGCCCAGCCGGCCGGCGGCAGGTTGTGGCGCACGAAGGCGGTGGTCGAGGCGACGACCGACAGGAAGGTCGCGCCGAACAGCGCGCACGACAGCCCGATCGCCAGGACGTTCGATCCCGCCACGGGCATCGCCGTCGCGACGGCGAGCAGCGCGTTCAGCAGCGCCAGCGCCTGGCCACCGCGGAAGCGCTGCAGCACGCCCGCCCACAGCCAGGACGACGCGACCGTGCACAGCCCGAGCAGCGCATAGAACCCGGCGATCCAGCCCGCGGCGACGCCCTGCTCGCGCAACAGCGACACGATGAAGGTCATGTAGCCGATGTAGCCGACGCCGAACAGCAGGTAGCCCGCGAGGGCGTGGCGCATCGGGCGCCAGAACGCGAGCACCTCGCGCCATCCGCCGGCGACCGCCGGCGTGCCGCCCGGTGCCGCGGACGCTCCTGTGGCCGAGAGCAGGTCGCCCCGCGTCCGCA
>DASVLN010000860.1:0-2080 GCA_036384855.1 Burkholderiaceae bacterium
CGGCCTCGGACGCCGCGGCGCTCGACGTGCTGCTCGAGCCCAGCCCGCTGCCGCTGCACTACCCGCGCTTCGACCGCATCCGCGACGCCGACTTCCTGCCCGCCCTGCGCGTGGCGATGGCGCGCAACCGGCAGGCGGCGCAAGCCGTCGCCGCCGACAGCGCCGCCCCGACCTTCGACAACACGATCCTGCCGCTGGAGCGCGCCGCCGCGGCGTTCGCGCGCGTGCGGCTGGTCTTCGAGAACCTCGATGCGTCCAACACGAACCCCGTGCTGCAGGCGACGCAGCGCGCGGTCGCGCCCGAGATCGCGGCGATGGACGACGCCATCCACCTCGACCCGAAGCTGTTCGCGCGCGTGGACGCCCTCTGGCGCCGGCGCGAAGCCCTGGGCCTCGATCCCGAGTCCGCGCGTCTGCTGTGGCGCTACCACCAGGACTTCGTGCGTGCCGGCGCGCTGCTGCCCGACGACGCGAAGGCGCGGCTGCGGGCGCTCAACGTGCGCATCTCGCAACTGCAGACGACGTTCGCGCAGAACACGCTGAAGGAGCGCGGCGCGAGCGCGGTCGTCTTCGACGCGCGGGCCGAGCTCGACGGCCTGTCCGATGCGGAGATCGCCGCTGCGGCCGATGCCGCGAAGGCCGCCGGCAAGCCGGGCAGGTTCCTGGTCGAGCTGGTGAACACGACCGGCCAGCCGGTGCTCGCCGAGCTGCGCCTGCACGCCTCGCGCGAGCGCGTGATGGCCGCCTCGCTCGCGCGCGGCAGCCGCGGGGGCGCGTACGACAACCGCGAGACCGTCATCGAGCTCGTGCGCGCCCGCGCGCGCAAGGCCGCGCTGCTGGGGTATCCGAGCTTCGCCGCTTTCCAGCTCGGGGAGCAGACGGTCGGCTCGATCGATACCCTTGACGGTATTCTCGCCAAGCTCGCTCCCGAAGCCGAGGCCCGGATGCGCCGCGAGGCCGCCGAGCTCCAGGGCCTCGTCGACGCCGAGCATGGCGGCTTCGAGCTGGGCGCGGCCGACTGGCCGTACTACGAGGCCAGGCTGCGCGCGTCGCGTTTCTCGGTCGACCCGGACCGGCTCAAGCCGTACTACGAGCTCGACCACGTCATCCTGGACGGCGTCTTCTACGCCGCCAACCGCCTGTACGGCCTGACGTTCAAGGAGCGCCACGACCTGCCGGTCTACGAGCCCAGCGTGCGAGTCTTCGACGTCTTCGACCAGGACGGCAAGCCGCTCGCGATCTTCATCGGCGACTACTACGCGCGGCCGAACAAGAACGGCGGCGCGTGGATGAACAGCTACGTGCCGCAGGACGGCCTCGACGGCGGGCGGCCGGTCGTCGTCAACAACCTCAACATCCCGCGGCCGCCCGCGGGCCAGCCCACGCTGCTCACGCAGGACGAGGTCATCACGGCCTTCCACGAGTTCGGCCACGCGCTGCACGGCATGCTGTCGCAGACGCGCTACCCGCGCTTCGCCGGCCCCAACGTGCCGCGCGACTTCGTCGAGTACCCGTCGCAGTTCAACGAGATGTGGGCCACCGACCCCGAGGTGCTGCGCCACTTCGCGCGCGACTGGCGCACCGGCGCGACGATCCCGCAGGCGCTGGTCGACGAGATGGCCGCCGCGGCGCGCTTCGACCAGGGCTTCCAGACCACCGAGTACCTGGCCGCGACGCTGCTGGACCAGGCCTGGCACCAGACGCCCGAGGCCCGGCTGCCGACGGTCGACGGCTTCGTCGCGTTCGAGGAGGACGCGCTGCGCAAGGCGGGCGTCGACTACGCGCCCGTGCCGCCGCGCTATCGCAGCGCCTATTTCTCGCACGCGTTCCAGTCCGGATACGCGGCGGGGTATTACTCGTACCTGTGGAGCGACGTGCTCGCGGCCGACAGCGCGGACTGGGTACGGCGCCACGGCGGCCTGTCGCGCGCGACCGGCGACCAGATCCGCGCAAAGCTGCTGTCGCGCGGCGGCGCGGCAGATCCGCTCGCGCTGTTCCGCGACCTGACCGGCGGGCCGCCGGATCTCGGGCCGCTGCTGGCCAAGCGGGGCCTCGACAAGCCCTGACCCGCGCCGGTTCG
>DASVLN010000861.1:0-10139 GCA_036384855.1 Burkholderiaceae bacterium
GGCCAGGCGTAGCCGGCCAGCTTCGCCTGCGCGGGGTAGCCGGCGGCGTCGGCGTAGGACTGCAGCTCGCTCGCGTTGAAGCCCTTGACCGGCTGGCTGCCGATGGTCACGACCGGCAGCGTCGCGTCGCCGAAGCGCGACTGCAGGGCCGCGCCATCGGCGTTGCTGGTGACCGAGTACTCGCTGAACGGGATGCCGCGGCCGCGCAGCCACTGCCGGGCCTGGTCGCACGGCGCGCAGCTCTTGGTCGCGTAGAGCACGACGGGATACTTGCCCATCGCCTGGCGCGTCTGGTAGGGCAGGGCGTTGCCTTCGGAGCCGGTCGCCGCTCCGCCGCCGCCGGGCACGAGTTGCGCGGCCGTGGGAGGCCGGTCCGTGTAGGTCACGCGGCCGTCCGGGCCGACGACCCGGTAGGTCTGCGCCAGGGCGCCGAACGTCGTGCCGACCAGCGCCAGCGCGACGGCGGCCGTGCACGGCGCGGCGAGGTTGCGGAGGATCGAGGGACTCATCGTGGGCTTCATCAGGTGGGATGCTCGTCTTGGCGCGACACCGGGTGGATGACGCGTCCCTGGCAAGACAACGCGCCGCGGGCCGGCGGCGCGGACAGGAATGCAGTCCGCGACGATACGCGATTTCCGCAGCGACGCCGGAGCCCGACGGTAACCGTTTCCACCGCCGCGTTCAAAAACACCGGAACCGCGCGCGGGAAAAGGGGGTGATCATCGAAAACCCGCCGTTCTGGCCGGCCGTGTTCGCGCGCTGTCAGGCCGCCAGTGCCCGAGCGATGGCTCCCACCGCCTCGAGCGCCGCGTGGAAGTCTTCGTGGTACGGATGCCCGAAGTTGATCCGAACATGGTGCTTGAAGCGTTGGTCGGCCGAGAACAGGTGGCCCGGCGCCAGGCTGATGCCCTGCGAAAGGGCCCGCCGGTGGAGTTCCAGCGCGTCGATCTTCGGGGGCAGTTCCACCCAGATGAAGTAGCCGCCTTCCGGTCGCGTGGCCCGCGTGCCGGGCGGAAAGTGTCTGGCAATGTCGCGCAGCGTCGCATGGCGATGCTGCGCCAGCGTCGCCCGCAACTGACGCAGGTGCCGGTCGTAGCCGCCGTGTTCGAGGTACTCGCTCAGGCCCTCCTGCGAAGGCAGGGGCGCGGCGATGGAACTCATCAGCTTGCGCTGCGCGACCTCGCCGGCGTAGCGGCCCGCCGCTGCCCAGCCGACGCGGTAGCCCGGCGCCAGCGTCTTGGAGAAGGAACTGCAATGCATGACCCAGCCCGCACGATCCCACGCCTTGGCCGGCCGGGGCTTGCGGGCGCCGAAATACAGCTCGCCATAAACGTCATCCTCGATCAGCGGCACCTCGTGCCTGGCGAGCAGTTCGACCAGGGCCTGCTTGGCGTCGTCCGGCATCAGGCTGCCCAGCGGATTCTGGAAATTGGGCATGAGCCAGCAGGCCTTGACCGGATGCCGTTCCATGACCGCGGCCAGCGCGGCCACGTCGATGCCCGTGCGCGGATGGGTAGCGATCTCGACGGCGCGCAGGCCGCGGCGTTCCAGCGCTTGCAGCGCGGCATAGAAGGTCGGTGACTCGACGGCCACCAGGTCGCCGGGCTGGGTGACGCTCTCCAGGCAGAGGTTGAGCGCCTCCATCGCACCGTTGGTGATGACCAGCTCCTCGGTGTCCACGCCGCAGCCCAGGCCGAGATAGCGCAGGGCGATCTGGCGGCGCAGCGCGGCGCTGCCGGGTGAGAGGTCCTCGACCGTGCGCCAAGGGTCCAGCCGACGCAGCGCCTTGCCCGTGGCGAGCGCGAGCTTGGGCAAGGGGAACAGCAGTGGGCTGGGGAAGGCCGAACCCATCGGCACGAGCGCGCGATTCCTCGCGTGGCCCAGCACCTGGAAGACCAGTTCGGAGACCTCGACGGCGCGCTCTTTGGCCACCGGCCTGGAACTCTCCGGCTCCTGTTGCGAGTTCGCCGTGTGGCGGACGAAGTAGCCGGAACGCGGGCGCGCTTCGATCAGGCCGCGCGCTTCCAGCAGGTAATACGCCTCGAAGACGGTGGAAGGGCTCACGCTCCGGCTGCGGCTCGCCTCGCGCACCGAAGGTACACGCTCGCCCGGCCGCAACCGGCCGTGGGCGATGGACTCGGCGATCTCTTGCGCCAGGGCTTCATAGCGCTTCATGTTCGTCTGATCCGCTGTTTTTCGGGCGAATCTGAGTCTTTGATCTCGGCGACCGCTTTGGCACAGTCACGGCTGCAAGCAAAGGGATGGTCATGGAACCTCATGCCGCATCCGCTTCGGCTTGAACCGTTGTCCAGGCTGCCGATGCAGCGTATCGAGGAAATCATGAGGTGGGTTCCGATATTCTTTATTGCGTTCAAGTTGCTCGTGCTGGGCACGGCCATCTTTTTCTCCATCAAGTCCCATTACGACGGAGGAAAGCAGGAGCAAGAAGAAGAAAGGGATAGGCAGAACAGGATCAACGGTTCCTGAGCGCCCGCATGCCGCGTTCGAAAACGTCGGGCGAGCGAAGGGAAACATCGGGCGAGCGTCCCGGAGCGCGCGCCGTGCAATCGAAAACTGTGCGGCCGGCCTGCGGGATCGCGGCGCCGCATTGCGCGAATGCGCGGCCGAAGTTTCAAACGACGGCGTCGTTGTTTCGGATACCGGACGCCGCCGCGCCGGGCGCTCAGGCCGCGATGCCCAAGTGGCGCAGCATCGCGTCGATGCTGGGCGCGCGGCCGCGGAACGCGGTGAAGCTCTCGAGGGCTTCGCGGCTGCCGCCGACCTCCAGGATCTCGCGGCGGTAGCGGCGGCCGGTCTCGAGGTCGAGCACGCCGGCCTCCTCGAAGGCGCTGAATGCGTCGGCCGACAGCACCTCCGCCCAGGTGTAGCTGTAGTAGCCGGCCGCATAGCCGCCGCCGAAGATGTGCGAGAAGCTGTGCTGGAAGCGGTTGAACGGCGGCGGGATCAGGACCGCCACCTCCTGTCGCACGTCGTCCAGGATCTGCTGCACCCGGTCGGGCGCGCCCGGCTGGGAGTGGATCAGCATGTCGAACAGCGCGAACTCGACCTGGCGCAGGGTCTGCATGCCGCTCTGGAAGTTCTTGGCCGCGAGCATCTTGTCGAACAGCGGCCGCGGCAGCGTGGCGCCGGTCTCGACATGGGCCGTCAGTTGCTGCAGGACGTCCCATTCCCAGCAGAAGTTCTCCATGAACTGGCTCGGCAGCTCGACGGCGTCCCACTCGACGCCCGAGATGCCGGAGACGCCCAACTCCTCGATGCGCGTGAGCATGTGGTGCAGGCCGTGGCCGAACTCGTGGAACAGCGTGATCACGTTGTCGTGCGTGAGCAGCGCCGGGCGGCCGTTGACCGGCGCCGCGAAGTTGCACACCAGGTGCGCGACCGGGGTCTGCAGCGTGCGCGAGTCCGCGCGCAGCCAGCGCTGGCGCGCATCGTCCATCCAGGCGCCGGGGCGCTTGCCGGGGCGGGCGTAGAGGTCGAGGAAGAACTCGCCGACCAGCGTCGGCGCGCCGCCGTCGGGAGCCGGGCGCTCGATGCGGTAGAACTCGACGCTCTCGTGCCAGGCGGGTGCGCTCGAGCGCACGATGCGCACCTCGAACAGCGTCTCGATGATGCGGAACAGCCCCTCGAGCACCTTGGGCAGCGTGAAGTACTGGCGCACCTCCTCGTCGCTGAAGGCATAGCGCGCCTCCTTCAGTCGCTCGCTCGCGAACGGGACGTCCCAGCCCTGCAGCTGCGCGATGCCCAGCTCCTGCGCGGCGAACTCGCGCAGCTCCTTCAGGTCGCGTTCGGCGCTCGGGCGCGCGCGGGCGCCGAGGTCGCGCAGGAACGCGATCACCTCCTCGGGCGAGCCGGCCATCTTGGGCACCAGCGACAGCTCCGCGTAGTTGCGGTAGCCGAGCAGCTCGGCCTCCTCCTGGCGCAGCTGCAGCAGCTCCCGCATCACCGGCGTGTTGTCGCGCTGCGGCGGCCCGAACTCGCTTGCTCGCGTGACGTAGGCGGTATAGAGCTTCTCGCGCAGCGCGCGGTTGCGGCCCATCTGCATCACGGGCAGGTAGCTCGGGAAATGCAGCGTCAGCTTGCAGCCGTCGCGGCCGTCGGCACGGGCCGCCGCGCGCGCGACCTCGACGGCGTCGGCCGGCACGCCCGCGAGGTCGGCCTCCGAGACGTACAGGGCGTAGCCGTCCGTGGCGTCGAGCACGTGCTCCGAGAACTGGCGCGAGAGCTCCGCGCTGCGCGCCTGGATCGCGGCGTAGCGCGCCTTCGCCTCGCCCTCGAGATCGGCGCCGCCGAGCTTGAAGTCGCGCAGCCAGTTGGCGAGCGTCTTGCGGCGCACGCTCGAGAGCCCGGCCGCGTCCGCGCCCGCGGCGACCGCGCGGTACTTGGCGTAGAGGCGCTCGTCCGCGCCCTGGCGGGTGAAGAACTCGGTGATGCGCGGGAGGTTCTCGGCATGGGCCGCGCGCAGCTCGGGAGTGTCGGCGACGCCGGTCAGGTGCTCCACGGCGCGCCAGGCGCGCGACAGGCGCTCGGTGGCGACCGTGAACTCGCGCGACATCGCGTCGAAGTCCGGCGGCACCTCCGGCCCGACGACGCGCTCGAGCGCCGCGTCGGACTGCGCGAGCAGTTCGTCCATCGCCGGGGTGACGAACTCGGGGCGGATCTCGGCGAAGGGCGGGATGCCGGTGCTGGCGGCGAGCAGGGGATTGGTCATGGCGTCGGGGATGCGGGCGCGCGCCCGGAATGGCGATCCACCGAATGTACGCCGGCCGGCCCGGGATCGACCTCGCATTCCCGGCGGGAAGACGGGCGTTTCGGCGCGCGGCGCGCCCGGCCCTCCTTCAGCCGGCCGTCCGCTCGGCGGACTCGACCGTGTTCATCAGCAGCATCGTGATCGTCATCGGCCCGACGCCGCCCGGCACGGGGGTGACGTGCGCGGCGACCTGGGAGACGCTCGCGAAGTCGGCGTCGCCGCACAGCTTGCCGTGCTCGTCGCGGTTGATGCCGACATCGATGACGATCGCGCCGGGCTTGACCATGTCGCCGCGCAGCGTGTCGCGGCGGCCGGTGGCGACGACGACGATGTCGGCCTGGCGCGTATGGGCGCCGATGTCGGGCGTCGCGCTGTGCGTGACCGTCACCGTGGCGTTGGCCTGCAGCAGCAGCAGCGCCATCGGCTTGCCCACCGTGTTGCTGCGGCCGATCACGACCGCGTGCTTGCCCTTGATGGGCACGCCCGTGCTCTCGATCAGCTTCATGCAGCCGTAGGGCGTGCAGGGGCGGAAGCCCGGCAGCCCGGCCATCAGGTCGCCGGCGCTGCGCACCGAGTAGCCATCGACGTCCTTGTCGGTCGAGATTGTCTCGATGACCTTGTGCGGGTCGATGTGCTTCGGAAGCGGCATCTGCACGAGGATGCCGTGGACGGTCGGGTCGGCGTTCAGCGCGGCCAGGCGCTCGAGCAGCGCGGTCTCGGTCAGGTCCGCGTCGTACTTCTCGAACACCGAGCGGATGCCGGCTTCACCGCAGGCCTTGACCTTGTTCTTCACGTAGGTCGCCGAGGCCGGATCCTCGCCGACCAGGATCACCGCGAGGCCGGGCTGGTGGCCGCGCGCGGTCAGCGCGGCGGCGCGCTGCGCGATCTCGCCGCGCAGGGTCTTGGAGAGGGCGACGCCGTCGATCAGTCGTGCGGTCATGGCGGGATCCTTCGAAGTAGGTCGGGAAAATGAAAGAGGCCGCATCGCAAGCGGCCTCTCATGGGCTCGGATGTCTCACGGCCGGCGGGCGCCCGGCCGCCCGAAGGCGGCCAGCGTGCGCGAGGCGCAAGACGGTCCCCCGGACTGTCTCGCGTCCACGCGCACCCCCCCCGGGGGGCGGCGAGCGGCGGCGAGCCCGGGCCGTCGATTCAAGCCTTGCCGGACGGGGCGCCGAGCGCGATCTTGAGCAGGTCGGCCACCGTGTTGGCGTTGAGCTTCTCCATGATGTTGGCGCGGTGCGCCTCCACCGTCTTGATGCTGATGCCCAGGTCGTCGGCGATCTGCTTGTTCAGGCGGCCGGCGACGATGCGCTCGAGCACCTGCGCCTCGCGCGTGGTCAGGCGCTGCAGCAGCGCGTCGCGGCTGGCCTGTTCCTGGTGCTGCGAGAAGGCCGAGCGCGCCTGGTCCAGCATGCGCTCGACCAGCGAGACGAGGTCGTCCTCCTTGAACGGCTTCTCGATGAAGTCCATCGCGCCCTTCTTCATCGTCGAGACCGCCATCGGCACGTCGCCGTGGCCGGTCACGAAGACGATGGGCAGCGGGCTCTTGCGCTCGATCAGGCGATCCTGCAGCTCCAGGCCGTTCATGCCGTCCATCCGGATGTCGCAGATGACGCAGGCGACTTCGCGCGGATCGAAGCGCGACAGGAAGGATTCCGCCGAGTCGAAGCACTTGACGCGGTAGTCCTTGCCCTCCAGCAGCCATTGCAGCGAATCGCGGACCGCCTCGTCGTCGTCGACCACGTAGACGGTACCTTTCTTGGGGATCAGGCTCATGAGGCAGTGGCGTTCGTGTCCGGACCTTCGCCGCCTTCCAGCGCGGCGACCGCGTTCGCGGCATCGGCCCTGTGGGTGGTTTCGACAGGCAGGGTGAACGCGAAGCAGCACCCCACCACCGTGGTGCCATTGTAGAGGTTCTGGGCGCGGATCCGGCCGCGGTGCGACTCGATGATCGAGCGGCACAGCGACAGGCCGATGCCCATGCCTTCCACCTTGGTCGAGAAGAAGGCCTCGTACAGGCGATTGAGCACGTCCTCCTTGAGGCCCGGGCCCTTGTCGGTCACGCTGAACTCGATCACGCCGCCTTCGTCGGGCGTGTAGCGCGGCACGACGCGCAGCTCGATTTGCCGGCGCAGCAGCGGCATCTGCGCGCCGTCGATCGCCTCCGCGGCGTTCTTCAGCAGGTTGAGCAGCACCTGCTCGATCAGGATCGGGTCGACCAGCAGCGGCGGCAGGCGCTGGGCGACGTAGATCTGGATGCCCACGTTGCGCCGGCGCAGCTCGATGCCGGCGAGCTCGACCGCGTCGTCCACCATCTCGCGCGCCTGCGCCACCTGGCGCTGCGGCTCGCGCCGCTTCACGAAGTTGCGGATGCGGTGGATGATGTGGCCGGCCCGCTCGGCCTGCTTGGCCGTCTTCTGCAGCGCCGCGATCAGGTCGTCCTTCTCGATGGACTCGTTGCGCACGCGCGAGACCATGCCGCTGCAGTAGTTGGAGATCGCTGTCAGCGGCTGGTTGAGCTCGTGGGCGACCGACGACGCCATTTCGCCGACCGCGATCAGGCGGCTCGTGAAGTGCGCGCGCTCGGTCTGCTGCTGTGCGAGCTGCTCGGCGCGCAGGCGGGCGGTGATGTCGGTGGCGATCAGCATCTGCGCGAGGCGGCCGTCGGTCCACTGCAGGTAGCGCGCGCGGACGTCGAACCACTTGTCCAGGGACTCGACGTAGACCTCGCGCGGCGAGGTGCCGGCCTCCGTCAGCTCCTGCGCCGGCAGGCCGCCGTAGCCGTCGACCGCGTCGTCGGCCTCGGGCGGTGGCGCGTCGGCGTCGATGCCGCCGGCCAGCAGCGCGTGCGCATGCGCGTCGGAGCCGAACCAGAGCCGGTACGAGCGGTTGGCGAACAGCAACTGCCCCTGCTGCACCGACAGCACCGACACCGCGGCGTCCAGGCCCTCCAGCACGGTCGTGAAGCGCTCGTGCGAGGCCGAGAGCTGGTCGCGCACCCGCTTGGCCTCGGTGATGTTGGTGACCGAGGTCATCCAGCCGGTCTGCACGCCCTTGGCGTCGATCAGCGGCGAGACGTACATGCGCGCGTCGAACACCGAGCCGTCCTTGCGCATGATCTTGACCTCGATGCCGCCGGCCGGGCTGCGGCCCTGGAGCTCCTGCTGCAGCAGGCGCGAGTTCTCCTCGATGCGGTCGTGCGGCCAGTGCGGGAAGGGCGGCAGGCGGCCGACGAGCTCGTTGTCCGAGAAGCCCGTCATCGCGCAGAACGCCGGGTTCACGTAGGTGATGCGGCCCTCCATGTCCATCGCGCGCATGCCGGTGAGCATGGAGTTCTCCATCGCGCGCCGGAAGTTCGTCTCGTGCACCAGCGCGCTCTGGATCTGGGCCCGCCGCCGCACGTGGCGCCAGGTGCCCAGCAGCATCCAGACGGTCAGGCCGGACAGGGCGAGCACCATCCAGAACAGCGAGTTGGAAATCAGCCCGATGGACGTCCGGTAGCCGAGCCCGCGCAGGATGAGGCCGTTGGAGGCGGGCGCGAGCGGCGCCTCGAACGCGATCGAGGGCACGGCCGACGGCCGCCCGGGCATCGAGGTGATGGTGCTGGCGAGCAGCTCCTCGTGCTCGTCGAGCACCTCGATCGCGCGCCGCTTGGTGACCTCCTCGGGCACGGCGTGGCGCAGCAGGGCCTCGATCGAGTACTCCGCCACCAGCGTGCCGGCGAAGTTGGTGTGCGAGATCAGCGGCAGCTGCACCTGGAACACGGCGGTGCCGTCGACGTCGATGAAGGGCGCCGAGTACTGCGGCAGGTGCGTGTTGCGCGCGGCGACGAAGGCGGCCTCGGACGCCGTCTTCGCGCCGGCCACGGGCAGCGACGGATCCTCCGAGCTCCCGCGCAGGCTGGACGCGCCGCGGAAGATCGAGCCGAGGAACGTCGCGCGCGGCTTGCGGTCGGGACCCAGCCAGACCACCTGCGTGATCTCGGGCCGGGCGGGCGCGAAGCTGGCCGTCTGGGTGAAGAAGCTGTCGGTGTCGACGTCGTGGCCGACGATGTCGCGCGTCAGGCGGACCATCAGGTCCTGGTCCTCGCTCAGGCGCGAGCGGATCTGCTGCTGCGCCATCTCCGTGTCGCGGCGCACCGCGTCGGTGGCGCGCTCGATCTCCTCGCTGCGCAGCGTCCAGAACGCGGCGACGATGGCGGCGAGGAACAGCAGCACCGAGACCAGCGGGCCCAGCGTCGCGAAGCGATCCTGGCGCGCCGCGGACTGGCTGCGCCACCAGCGGCCGAACAGGCGCTGGGTCCAGGAAGGCGAGCGGGGCGGCGCGGGCTCGTGGGCAGTCTGCATGCCGTCATTATCGAGGGCGCGCCCCACGGCCGCCCGGTGGGCGAGGGGGCATTTCCCGACCAGGCTTTCCCTCGATAATTCATGATGTGAAACGCGCTGCCGTCATTTGAAATCCGCAGGGACTTGTGCGACACTCCGCCGGCCCTAGGATCTAGGGCTCCCGCTCTAAACGCCTAATGCCAGGAGACGCCGCGATGTCCGCCATCCCCCAATCCTTCCCGGGTGCCGCCGCCAACGACAGCGATGCCCAGGAAACCCGCGAATGGACGGACGCCCTGTCGGCCGTCATCGCCGCCGAAGGGCGCGAGCGCGGCCATTTCCTGATCGAGCAGCTGCTGGACCACGCGCGCCAGCACGGCATCGACCTGCCGTTCTCCGCCACGACCGCCTACGTCAACACCATCGCGCCCGAGGACGAGGAGCGCTTCCCGGGCAACATCGACATCGAGGAGCGCCTGCGCGCCTACATGCGCTGGAACGCGATGGCGATGGTCGTGCGCGCGAACCGCCTGCATCCGGCCGACGGCGGCGACCTCGGGGGCCACCTGTCCTCGTTCGCGTCCCTCGCGACGATGCTGGGCTGCGGCTTCAACCACTTCTGGCACGCCGAGAGCCCCGACCACGGCGGCGACCTGCTCTACATTCAGGGCCACTCGTCGCCCGGCATCTACGCCCGCGCCTACCTGGAAGGCCGCATCACCGAGGAACAGCTGGTGCACTTCCGCCAGGAGGTCGAGGGCAAGGGCCTCTCGAGCTACCCGCACCCGAAGCTGATGCCGGAGTTCTGGCAGTTCCCGACGGTGTCGATGGGCCTGGGCCCGCTGATGGCGATCTACCAGGCGCGCTTCCTGAAGTACCTGCACGCGCGCGGCATCGCCGACACGAGCAAGCGCAAGGTCTGGGTCTTCTGCGGCGACGGCGAGATGGACGAGCCCGAGTCGCTCGGCGCGATCGGCCTGGCCGCGCGCGAGAAGCTCGACAACCTGATCTTCGTCGTCAACTGCAACCTGCAGCGCCTGGACGGC
>DASVLN010000862.1:0-1998 GCA_036384855.1 Burkholderiaceae bacterium
CGTGCCGTCGCCCTCGCCGCCGAACTGCAGGCGCTGCAGGACGATCTCCGGCGCGAGGGGGCGACGACGCCGCTGGTCGCGCACGCCGAGGAGCTCTGCGCCCGCGCGCGCCGGCTGCTCGCGCATCGCCACCATCTCGTCGAGGCGCTGCACCGGCTGACGCAGGAGATGAGCGCCGGCATGGGCGAGCTCGCCGAGGACGGCAGCTGGGTGCAGGGCCAGGCTCAAAGCCTGCAGCAGAGCCTGGGCGAGGCGCCCAGCGTGCGTTCGGTGCGCGCCGCGGGCGAGATGCTCGCGCGCACGCGCGCCCGCCAGCGCCAGGTGCGCACGGAACGCGACAAGGCCCGGCTCGCCCTGCGCGAATCGATCCAGCAGATGCTCGACGAGCTCGACGCCCTCGGCGACCACACGGGCCGCTTCACCGACAGCGTCGCGCGCTACGTCGACACCGTCGCCAGCGCGGACTCGCTCGAGAGCCTGGCCGGCGTCGTGCGCCAGATGGTGGAGGAGAGCCGCGCGGTGCACGGCGCCGTCAGCCAGGCGCAGGAGCGACTGCGCGAGGGCCATCGTCGCACCGCCGACCTCGAGGCGCAGGTGCGCACGCTCGAGTCCGAGCTGAAGCGGCTGTCCGACGAGGTCTCGACCGACGTGCTCACCGAGGTCGCCAACCGGCGCGGGCTGATGCAGGCCTTCGAGGTCGAGGTCGCGCGCCTGGATCGCCAGGAAGGCGAGGGCGCGCTGGCGATCGGCCTGCTGGACATCGACAACTTCAAGAAGCTCAACGACACGCTGGGGCATGCGGTCGGCGACACGGCGCTGAAGGCGCTCGCCGGCCACGTGCAGGCGCAGCTGCGGCCGGTGGACGTGGTCGCGCGCTTCGGCGGCGAGGAGTTCGTCGTGCTGCTGCCCGGCACGGCGGTCGGCGAGGCCCAGGTCACGCTGACCCGCCTGCAACGCACCCTCAGCGCGAGCCTGTTCATGCACGACGGCCGCGAGGTCTTCGTGACCTTCTCCGCCGGCGTCACCGCGTTCCGCCCGGGCGAGGCGCTCGAGGCCGCCCTCGAGCGCGCCGACGAGGCGCTCTACGAGGCCAAGCGCACCGGGAAGAACCGGACCTGCATCGGCTGATCGCCGGCCCGCGTCACGCGTCGGGCGCGCCGCACCCGACGCCGGAGAAGGTCCACGATTCGACGATCCCTGCGCGTTCGACGAAGCGCGTGGTGCAGGTGACCGGCGCGGTCGGCGCGACGGCGATGCCGGTCACGATCGTGCCGACGTGCCCGCTGCCGTCCGCGAGGCTCGTCACCCGCTGCGCCTGCTGGCCGTTGTCCATGTCATGGTGCACCACGTAGGTCGCCACCACGCTTGCGTCGGCACGCGGCTCCTGCTTCTGCGGCCGGCCCCAGGCGCGTTCCAGGTCGGCGACGGGCGCGCCCTTCCAGCGGGCGAGGGACTGCTCGTAGCGCTGGGTCATCTCGGCGGAGACGCAGCCGGAGGCGGCCAGCGCCGCGGCAAGGGCGGCGAGGATGCAGCGCGGGAAGGCGAAGGGGAAACGCATGGCGGACGACGTGCTGCGCGAGCGGCGGTGATGGGGCTGGCACGATATCACCCGGCGGCGGGCGCACGGAGCGCGGTGCGGCCGGCGCTATCCGGGCGCGCCGCACGCCAGCCCGTCGAAGGTCCACGAATCGACGACGCCGCCGCGCAGCACGAAGCGCGTCGTGCAGGTGACCGGCACCACCGGGGCCGACAGCGTCTCGGGCGTCATGAGGGTCACGGCCCGGCCGTGCGGGTCGACCGTCGTGACGACGCTCGGGCCCTGCGGCCGGTGCTCGATGTCGTGGTGCACGACGTAGACGACGACCGTGGTGCCGTCCGGTCGCCGCTCCTCGAAGTTCGGCGCGCCCCAGGCGGCGAGCAGGCGCTCGCGCGGCTCGCCCTTCCAGCGCGCGAGCGACTGGTCGTAGCGCGCATCCATCGACGCGCCCGACGCGCATC
>DASVLN010000863.1:0-2636 GCA_036384855.1 Burkholderiaceae bacterium
CGGCCGGGAGGGCGCGGAGGCCGGGGGAGATGGCCGAGCGGCCGGGCGCGTGGCGCCGGCCGCGGGCGGAGGGACGTCCCGGGAAGGACGTCGCGAGGGGCAGGCTCAGTGCGCCTTGGCGCGCACGGCGTTGATCAGCTCGGCGGCCGCCATCTCGGAGGCGACGGCGGCATCCAGCGGGGTCTGCGACAGGCCCGAGCGGTCGTAGTGCAGGTTCTCGTAGAGCGTCGCGCAGGCGGGCGAGGCCTTCAGCACGGCGCGCAGGGCGTCGTCGGGCAGCTGGGCGTCGGACAGCAGCTCCTGCACCGTGCGCACGAGATGGCGGTACTGCTGCGCGCCGATGGCGGTCGGATCGGCATCCACGCGCTCCAGCAGCTGGGCCATGGCGATCAGGTTCTCGATGCGGTTGCGCAGGGCGGCGGCAGCCATCGCGGGGGACTCCTTCGGGTGATGCGGCGGGCGGCGGCAGGCCGCCCATGCTTCCCGAATTCGGGCCCGCGGGCCGGAATTCAAGGGCCGCCGCGGCGATTCGCGCCGCCGGCGGACTACCTGGCCCAGCTGTCCTTGAGCGTCGCCACGCGATTGAACACCGCGGCGCCCGGCCGATGGTCGACGCGGTCGGCGACGAAGTAGCCGTGGCGCTCGAACTGGATGCGCGTCTCGGCCGCGAGGGCGCCGGCCGCGGGTTCGACATAGCCCCGGGTGACGCGCATGCTGTCCGGATTCAGGTCGGCGCCCAGGTCGTCGCCCGGCTGCGGCACCTTGAACAGGCGGTCGTACAGGCGGAACTCGACCGGCACGCCGTCGTGCGCCGAGACCCAGGTGATCGTGCCCTTGACCTTGACCGCGTCGGCGCCGGGCGTGCCGCTCTTCGTGTCGGGCACGACGTCCGCGAGCACCGCGGTGACGCGGCCGTCGGCGTCCTTCTCGCAGCCCGTGCATTCGACGATCACGCCGTACTTCAGCCGCACCTTGTTGCCGGGGAACAGGCGCTGGTAGCCCTTGACCGGCACTTCCAGGAAGTCGTCGCGCTCGATCCAGAGCTCGGGCCCGAGCACGAACGCGCGCTGGCCCATCTCCGGATGATGCGGATGCGCGGGCGCGCCGCAGGGCTCGCGGTGGCCGGCGCCGAAGACCTCGTCCCAGTTGCGCAGCTTCAGCGGGATCGGGTCGAGCACGGCCATCGCGCGCGCGGCGCTGCCCTCGAGGTCGTCGCGCAGGGCGATGTCCAGCGTGGAGTAGTCGATCCACGTGTTGTGCTTGGTCGCGCCCGTGCGCTCGGCGAGCAGTTGCAGCGCGCCCGGCGTGTAGCCGCGCCGGCGCATGCCGACGAGGGTGGGCATGCGCGGGTCGTCCCAGCCGGCGACGTGCTTCTCCTCGACGAGCTGGCGCAGCTTGCGCTTGCTCGTGACGACATAGGTGAGGTTCAGGCGCGCGAACTCGTACTGCTTCGGCAGCGGATGGGCGAGCAGCCCGAGGCGCGCGAGGTTCTCGAGCAGCCAGTCGTAGAAGGGCCGCTGGTCCTCGAACTCGAGCGTGCAGATGCTGTGCGTGATGCGCTCGAGCGCGTCCTCGATCGGGTGCGCGAACGTGTACATCGGGTAGATGCACCAGCGGTCGCCCGTGTTGTGGTGGTGCGCGCGCCGGATCCGGTACAGCGTCGGGTCGCGCATGTTGATGTTCGGGCTCGCCATGTCGATCCTGGCCCGCAGCACCTTGGCGCCGTCCGGATAGGCGCCGTCGCGCATGGCGCGCAGCTCGCGCAGGTTCTCCTCGGGCGTGCGCGCGCGGAACGGGCTCTCGGTGCCGGGCGTGCCGAAGTCGCCGCGGTTGGCGCGCATCTGCTCGGGCGTCTGCTCGTCGACGTAGGCGAGGCCGTCCTGCACCAGCGCCTCGGCGGCGCGGTACATGAAGTCGAAGTCGTCGCTCGCGTAGAACAGGTGCGAGCCCTGCGGCGACTCCCAGTCGAAGCCGAGCCAGCGCACGTTCTCCTTGATGCCGTCGACGTACTCCTGCTCCTCCTTCTCGGGGTTGGTGTCGTCGAAGCGCAGGTGGCAGACGCCGCCGTAGTCGCGCGCGAGCCCGAAGTTCAGGCAGATGCTCTTGGCGTGGCCGACGTGCAGGTAGCCGTTGGGCTCGGGCGGGAAGCGCAGGCGCACCCGCGCCGGATCGGGCACGCCCGCGGCATGGTGCGCCGCGTCGCCGGGGCCGCCGCCCCACTGTCGCTGCGCGTACGTGCCGGCCTCGAGGTCGCGCTCGATGATGTTGCGCAGGAAGTTGGCCGGCTTGACGGCCTCGTCGGCCGGCGCGGGGGCGGTGGTGGGCTTGGGGGTGTTCATGACGCGGTCGATTCTAGTGGCCCGGGGTGCGGGCACGCGCGGCAGCGGTCGGGCGCCACGCCGCCCACCCTCTCAAGAGGGATGGTCGCCGGGCCCGCCGGTTCCTACGATCGCGGCTCCGCTGGCCGACGCGTGCCGCCGGACGTCCCAGGAGCCCGCCATGACCGCCATGACCCACCATCCCGCGACCCGCTGGATCGATGCCGCCGCCCAGGTGCTCATCGGCGCGACGGCCGTGGTGGCGGCCTGCATCGCGCTCACCGGCACCGGGCTGCGCGCGCGCGGCGAGGCGCCGGC
>DASVLN010000864.1:0-8275 GCA_036384855.1 Burkholderiaceae bacterium
CGACGATGGCCTCGGCCGCGTGCGGCTCCATGCCCTGCTGGCGCATCGTCGCGACGAGCGCCTGCGGCGCCTGGCCGCGCTCGAGGTTGTGCACCAGCCAGTGCCCCAGCTGCGGCGCGAAGCGGAGAAGGCGCGCCATGCGCGTCAGACCGCGCCCGGCACCGGCACCCAGCCGTGCTGGTCGCGCACGAAGCCCTGGTGCATCTTCAGGCCGCCCTCGGCGCCGCGGATGACCTCGGCGACCATCGGCAGCACGCGCTGCGCCTCGGGATCCTTCATCCACGGCGCCGGCTCGATGTGGTACGTGTAGCTGACGGTCGCGGCCGCGTGCTGCGCGTCGGCCGGGTCGAGCTGCCAGCCCTCGACCTGGGCGAGGCTGATGCGGGCGACGCAGAAGTCGTCCTTGTGGGCGACGCCGTCGCGGCCCTTGTGCGGATGCGGGCGATAGTATTTGCGGCCCTCGTCGGTCAGCGAATAGCGCTTGACCGCGCCGTCCGGGTTGTCGGCGCTGCGGGGCACCGCGACGATCTCGCTGCGCGCGAGGCCCAGCTTCTCGAACACCGGCAACTGCACCGCGTGGCGGCCGTGGGCGCCGGCCTCGGCCTCGGTCAGGTCGATGGGCCAGTCGTACATGCCCAGGCACAGCTGGTCGTGGCCGTCGGCGAGGAAGCTGCGCAGGCCGGCCTCGAAGTTCTCGCGCGAGGGCGTCGTGCCGTCGGTACGGCTGCAGGCGGCCAGCGCGAGGGCGGCCGCGGTCATCGCCAGGGCGGTCTTGAGTCGTTGTCCGTTCATGTCGTGGTCTTCAGGCTTCGGGGTTCGGGGTTCGGGGTTCGAGGATTGCGGGATCTGGCGAGGACGGGTGCGGGATCGTCTCGCGCGAGGGACATCAGGACGAGAGCTCGTCGGCGACCCAGCCGTCGCGCGTGAGGTGCACGCCCAGGCGCAACTGCAGCGTGCCCGCGTTGTCGATCGCGCGCACGGCGAGCGGGAAGGCGCGGCGGGCGTCGGGCGTTCGCATCCACGGCGCCGGGTCCACCCGGTACGAGAACAGCACCGAGCTCACGGTGCGGCCGCCGAGCCGCTGCGGCGGCTCCCAGCCGAACACGCGATCGAGCGACAGCCGGCCGACGCAGAAGTCGGCGGGATGCGTGACGCGCTGCGTGGCGGTGGCGACCACCACCGGCACGCGCACGTAGTACTTCTGCCCTGCGGCGGTCAGCGCGTAGCGGCGTCCAGCGGGCGCGTCGGTGGCGGCGACGAGGCCGAGCGACTCGAGCAGGCGCATCTGCCGCGCGTCGGCGTCGTCGGCGCGGGCGTCGGCGTCCGGCACGACGATCGGCCAGTCGTACTTGGCCAGGCACAGGCGGCCGCGCTGGGCCAGGTAGTCGGCGACCGCGGCGGTGAAGTTGGCGCGCGTCGGCAGCCGCGCCTCGCGGCCGTGGCAGCCGGCCAGCAGCGCGAGCATGGCGACGGCGAGCGCGACGCGGACCCGGATCATGGCCGGCCCCACGGTCACTCGACGCAGGCGCCGGTGGTCGGCGCGGTGGCGGGCGGCTGGTAGCCGTCGCTCAGCGTGGACAGGAAGCACAGGAGGTCGGCCATGTCCTGCTCCGACATCGACGGCGCCGAGCCCGGCGCGCGCGGCTGCACGCCGTCGCCGAGCGTGGTGGCGCCGTCGTTGCCCGGCGGCGTGATGCCGGTGCCCAGCGGCACCTCCTCGTCGACGTTGCCTTGTTGCGCGGCGGGCAGGTCGTTGAACTTCATGACGGTCGCGCCGGGCACGACGGTCGGCTGCAGCGCGTACGACGGCGTGGCGACCGGGGCGCCGGAGCCGCCGGTCGAGGGGTACCAGTACTCGGGATGGGTGTCGCGGGTGTCGTAGAAGTGCACGACCTGGTTCAGGGAGTGGAAGACGCCGTTGTGGAAGAAGACGCCGCGCGTGGCCGCGTTGCGCAGCGTCGGCACCTTGAACTTGCCGCACCAGGTGTCGGCGGAGCCCGCGGGCGCCGGGGCGTGGTCGGTGCGGAAGGGGCCGCACAGGCCCATGTCGAAGAAGCTCGCGTCCGCGTCGGCCGGGACCGGATCCGGGTTGCCGGGGATCGAGAGGTCGTTGCGCGGCGCACCGATGGCCTGGTACGTGAAGTCCGTCATCAGGCCCTGGTTGCCGTCGAAGTTCACGCCCGCGTAGTGGCAGGCCGCGCAGTTGCCGGTGTCGCCGCCGTTGAATATTCGCAGGCCCCGGGTCTCCGCCGCCGTCAGGGTGCCGCCGATCTTGTTGTGGACGTAGAGGTCGAACTTGCTCGTGTACGGATGGAAGCTGATGTCCTCGTGCTCGAAGGCCTGGATCGCCGCGCCGAGGTCGGCGAACGCGGTGTCGACATCGTCGAACACGTTCGCCCCGAACGCCTTCCTGAACAGGTCGGCGTAGGGGCCGGCCTGCACCGCGGAGACGACGGCGGCCTTGGACGGGGCGTTCATCTCGACCGGGTTGAGCAGCGGCAGCGCGGCCTGGTCGGCGAGCGTCGCCGCGCGGCCGTCCCACATGAAGCCGCCGCCGGCGGCGGCCAGCGTGACGCCGTCGGGGTTGGCGGCGGAGTCGGAGTAGGGCGGCGTCGCGTCCTTGTAGCGCAGCGACGGCACGGCGCGGAAGCCGGCCTTCGTCGCGTCCGAGCCGAGCTGCACCGACAGGCTGTTGGGCGGCCCGTACGCGTATTGCGGCGAGTGGCAGGTGGCGCACGACATGTTCCTGCCGCCCGACAGCGTCTGGTCGAAGAACGCCTTCTGCCCGACCTGGGCCGCGACGCTCAGCGCGGTCGTGGTGCCCGTGCTCGTACCTGTACCGGTACCGGTACCGGTGCCCGTGCCGCCGTCGGACGGGTCGTCGCCGCCACCCCCGCATGCCGTCACCGCCAGGGCGAGCAGCGCCGCCGCGGTTCCGAAGATCAACTTGCGCATCCTGCTTCTCTGCTCTCGTTCATCGCCGCATTCGCATGTCGTCGGGGACGGCATGCGGATGGGACGATGCCCCAATGGAAAGGACGGGCCGCCCTGGAGCCGGCCCGTCGCTCGGATCACGAAGCCCGCGGGCGGGGCGGCGAGGCGCCCCGTCCGCGCAGCGTCCCTTACTTCAGCGTCCAGACGTTGGTCTGGTTGGCGTCCGGGCCGGTCTGCACCGACACGGCCGGGCCGCTGGCGATCGCGCCGATGTCGGCCGGGTTCAGCTTCTGGACGTAGCCGGCCGGGATGACGTAGGCGTGGTTGATCGGACGCACCGAGTCGAAGTGCGTGTCCGCGCTGCCCGCGAATTCCGGCAGGGCCGTGATGTTCGCGGCGACGAACGCCTCGGTGTACTTCGCGCGGTTCAGGTACGACGCGTCGACGGCGGGGTCGGCGAGCTGGAACATGTCCTGCAGCGTGCGCACGAACGAGAAGTGGCTGTAGGCGTCGCTGTCCTTGATGCCCTTCGGCGCGGTCCCGACGTCCTGGCGATTGGTGATCACCGCGAAGATCGAGTTGCCGTGGCCGATGTTGCCGTTGGCGTAGCCCGTCGGCTGCGACGCCGCCGTGGCCACGCCGCTGGCCGACACCGTCACCGGCGCCGCGCCCGAGTTCTTGCCGCCGGCGTTCCAGCCGCAGCAGGAGGTGCTCGAGCCTTCGCCTTCGTCGAACATGACGACGATGGCGACGCGCTTCTGCGGGTTCTTCCACAGCGCCGAGTTCTGGATCGCGGTGATCACCTTGTTCAGGTAGATGTCGGCACGCTTGACGCTGTTGTTCTGGCCGTTGTTGCCGTTCGCGCCGCCGTTGCAGGAGTCGGTGTCGGTGCCGACGCCGTGCATGTCGTCGCACTGGTCGGGCATGATGAAGTTGATGTTGCCGACATCGCCGGCGGCCAGGTCCGTGCTGAACTGGTCGTAGTTCCAGTTCGTCGGGTCGTAGCTGCCGCCGTTGGCGGTCACGTAGGGCGACGTCGTCTTCCAGTCGTTGGCCGTGTACTGCGTGCCGAAGATCGTGCGGTTGTTGGCGAAGAAGTCCGGCAGGCTGCGGGCCGCCTGGAAGTCGATCGACGGGCCGTGCTTGACCTTGTACAGGCCGCCCGGCATCGGGTAGGGCTTCGTGTCGGTGACCGTCGTGCCGTCGACGTCGGTGCCGGTGTACGCCTCGGAGACGTTCTGGGCGACGCTGTCGGTGCGGACGTCCTGGCCCGGGTTCATCGACTCGCTGTAGCTGCGGATCGTCAGGCCGGCCTTGGCGATCAGCGTGAACAGGTTGTCGCCCGGCAGGTTGTGGTTGGTGCCGGTGGTCGGCGACGCGCTGCACGCGGCGCCGGCGGTGGTGCTGAAGCCCGCCAGGTGCGCGCTGTCCATGATGGGCATGGCGCCGGCGGCCGGCAGCGGCTGGCCGTCGGAGGCGGTGCCGCCCGCGAAGGCGACGTCCTTGATCGCGTTGGCGCCCTGCGCGCCGCAGCCCCACCAGCTGTCGTCGGTGATGCCGAAGTCGTCGGCGCCGCCCAGCGCGGTGTAGTTCGGCTCGGACGGGTTGCCGGTCGCGTAGTACGTCGTCAGCTGGTTGTACTTGGACAGGAGCTGGTTGACGTAGGGCGCGTAGGTCGTGTTGCCCAGGATCGCGTCCGTCGACTTGTTCTCCTCCATGATGACGAAGATGTTGTCGTACGCCGGCACGCCTTCGATGTTGAAGGCCGCCTGCTGGGACTGCGCGAAGGTGATGGGCGCGCGGGTGTCGCTCGAGCCCAGGCGCGGGTCGCCGCCGGCCACGGCGAGCGCGTCGGGATACTTGTCGTGGCGATCGAGCTTGGCGGTCGCGTAGGTGTAGCGGTTGGCCAGCGAGTTCGACTCGTACAGCACGGCGTACTGCTCGGCGCCGGTCAGGGTGTTGACGTCGGCCAGGGCATCGGCGGCGCTGACGGTGGCGGTGCCCTTGTTGAAGGCGGGGCCGGTCAGGCGGGCGGCGACGTTGGCCTTCTCCGCGGCGTAGGTGCTGCCGTTGGCCTCGACGAGGCGCTGCACTTCGCTGGACAGCGGGCTGATGACGATGCTGCCGGCGCCCTGGTCGGTGACCTGGGCCGCCGAGGCGCGCAGGATCAGGTGGGCCGGGACCGCGGCGCCGCTGGCGGTGTTGGTCGCGGTGGTCGGGATGTCGGCGACGATCTGGCCGGAGGTGCCCGCGGGCACGGCCAGGACGAACTTGCCGGTGGCGTCGGTCGTGGTCGAGGGCTCGTTCGCGTCCTTGACGCCGTTGCCGTTGGCGTCGAGGAAGACGGTCGCGCCGGCGTAGTAGCCCGCGGTCAGCTTCGGATCGCCGGAGGCGTCCGCCTTGAAGGCGCTCGCCGTGACCTTGCCCGTGTAGGTCGTGTCGTTCACGGGCGTCGAACCCCCCCCGTCGCCGCCGCAGGCAGCGAGCGCGCACGCGAGGGTGACGGGCGTCAGGACGCACGCGGCACGGCGCTGCGCAGTATTGCGTTTCATGTCGATCTCCTGTGTTGGTGTGGCGGGGCCGCAGTTCCCGACCAGACGCGCAGCCTAGGGATCCTTTATGAAACGAAAGTGTCACCTCATGTTTGTTGGGCCAAGCGCGAGCGTGGCGAAGGGCTTTCACGAAACCGTCATCGAAGCGGCCGTTCGATTCCGGTGATGTGGCCGGTGACTTCCGGCACGCGTTTCACGCCGCGTCGAGCGGCCGCCGCCTACTCGTCGCGACCGCCGAAGGTCGCGGCGAACTCGCGCGCGAATGCCGGCGACGCACTGATCGTCAGCGTCACCGCGTGCCAGCCGCCGGGCTCGGCGTTCACCTGGAGGTCGTCGTCCCAGTCGCCGCCGTCGTCGATGGGCCCGTGCGCGAGCGGAAATGCGCGCCAGGCCCAGTCCAGCACCTGCCGCACCTCGGCCATCACGGCGTCGTGCTGCGCGAGGGAGGTCGAGGCGAGCGCCTCGATCGTGACGACGCCGTGGTCGTCGTCGCTGAGGTCGAAGGACAGGTAGTGCATCGGGGCAGGCATCGCGGGCCACCGAGCATAGCGGCTCGGCGCCCGCGATGCGGCCATGCCCTTGGCGGGCGCGTCCGCGGTTGCTCAGGCCTGCGCGGGCTCGGCGTGCGCCTCGGGCTGGCGCAGGTCGAACGGGTTGGTGCCGATGCCCACGATCTGCTGCTGCGGCGCCCAGCTCGTGCCGTTGAAGGTCGAGTGCCAGACACGGTCGTCGCCGTTGATGCCCTTCCACGTCATGTGCAGCAGCCCGCCGTAGACCTGGAGCTGCGGCCCGACGCTGGTGCCCACGCCCGCGACCATCGCCTGCGCCGTCCACGAGGTGCCGTCGAAGCTCGCGTACCAGATGCGCTGGTCGTCGTTCATGCCCTTCCACGCGGCGTAGAGCCGGTTGTTGAACACCGCGATCGATGCGCCCTCGCTCGTGCCCACGCCCGGCACCTGCCGCTGCGGCGCCCAGGCGGCGCCGTTGAAGTGCGAGTACCACAAGCCCTGGTCGTTGTTCATGCCCTTCCAGATCGCGTAGAGGCTGCCCTGGAAGACGGCCAGCTGCGGCCCCACGCTCGTGGCGACGCCGGGGACAAACTGCTGCGGCGCCCAGCTCGTGCCGTCGAAGCTGGACCACCAGATCCGCTGGTCGCTCACCATGCCCTTCCACGCCGCGTAGAGCCGGCCGTTGTAGACCGCGATCGCCGGGCCGGTGCTCGTCGCGACGCCGGGCACGAACCGCTGCGGCGCCCACGTCGCGCCGTCGAAGCTGGAACACCAGATCCGCTCGTCGGCGTCCATGCCCTTCCACGCCATGTGGAGCTTGTTGTTGAAGACCGCCAGCGAGACGCCGCAGCTCGTGGCGACGCCGCCGACGAACTGCTGCGGCGCCCAGCCCGCGCCGTCGAAGTTCGAGAACCATATGCGCTGGTCGTGCTCGATACCCTTCCACGCCATGTACAGCCGGTTGTTGAACACGGCCAGGCCCGGCGGCAGGCCGGCGCCGCGCAGCATGTTGAGCATCTTCCCGCCGTCGATGCTGCCCCAGCCGGTGCAGGCGTCCCAGCCGTCGCCCGCGGGATAGCCGGCGACGCCGCCGTTGGCGTTGTTGGCGGGGCCGCCGCCGGGGGCGATGTCGCGGAACGCGATCGAGCCCTTCGAGTACAGGATCGGGTTGATGAAGCCCAGGCGCGTGCCCATCGCCGCGTTGAGCGTCGCGACGAAGCCGGCCCACAGCGGCGCGGAGGCGCTGGTGCCGTTGCCGATCATCGGGCTGCCGTTGTGGAAGATGCCGGAGTAGCCCGCGTTGTAGCTCGCGTTCGCGGCCACGTCGGGCACGCCGCGGCCGACGCGGTGGCCCGGGTTGACCGACGCGGGCACGCCTGCAGCGCCCTGGTACGAGGGCAGGCCGAAGAAGTCGCTCACGCCGCCGCCGGTCGTGCCCCAGTGCGAGGGATCGGACGGGCTCGGATCGTTCCACACGTATTCCTCGAAGCTCGAGCCCGAGACGTTGCCGACCGTCGTGCCGCCCACCGACACCACCCACGGGTCGCTTCCCGGGTACTGCACGTGCGCGCGGCCGTCGTTGACCTTGGAGTTCGAGCCGGTGTCGCCGCAGGCGATGCACACGGTGATGCCCTGGATCGCCGCGTCCTGGAACGCGGCCGTCACGGCGTTGACGAACGAGGTCGTGACGCCCTCGGCCGCGAGGGTCGCGGCGTCGTCGCCGTTGCAGATGTACCAGCTGCTCGAGAGCACCGAGCACGAGGGATCGCCCGCGTTCGGGTGCGCGACGCGGTGGACCAGGTCGATCCAGCCGGCCTGCGTGCCCTGGGTGATGTAGACCGCGATCGCCGACCCCTTGGCCGCGGCGGCCGCGATGCCGATGTCCTGCGTGGTCTCGCCGTAGGGATCGTTGCCGGTGTTGGTGCCGTGCACGGCCACGTCGTGCACCGTGGGCATCGCGTAGCCCGCGCCCAGGCCGTTGAACATCAGCTGGATGTCGTGGATCGCGTAGCCCGAGAGCGAGACGATGCCGATCGTCTGCCCCGCCGCGGAGTTGGCGGGGAAGTTGTAGAGCTGCTTGAGCGTCGGGATCGACAGCGTGTGGGTGTTGGCCGGATCGGCGGAGTTGCGCTTGAGCACCGTGCGGTTGTCGAGCCCGAACACGCCCAGCACGATGCCTTCGAGCGCCGCCGGCACGTGGACGTGCCCGCTGCGGCCGCGGTAGCTCTCGGTGGCCGGCGCCGCGCCGCGGCGGCGCGGCTGCACCGGCGCGGCGTAGCG
>DASVLN010000865.1:0-3726 GCA_036384855.1 Burkholderiaceae bacterium
GGCGCCGCTGCCGCGCGACGCGGCGGTCACCCCGCTGACGGTCAGGCAGACGCTGCGCCACCGCGACGCGCTGATGGCCGCGACGCTGGCGCTGCCCGACGGCCGCGTCCTGAGCTACGGCGGCGTGCACGAGTTCGGCCCGTCGGCCCACGTGTGGGACGCGAACGCGGACGGCTCGCTCACGCGCATCGAGGACGGCAAGGTCTATGCGCCCGATACGCGCACCGGCTGGTACGTCGCGGCCGACGGCGACCGCCTGCAGCCCGGCTTCCGCGTCGGCGTCGGCTTCGCGAACTACGCGCGCATGCTGTCCGACCAGGAGTTCCGCGGTCCGTTCCTCTCGATCTTCGTCTGGACCGTCGTCTTCGCCGCGCTGACCGTGCTGTTCTCGCTGTCTGTCGGCTGCACGCTGGCGGTGCTGTTGAACTGGGAGGCGCTGCGCTTCAGGACGCTGTACCGCACGCTGCTGTTCCTGCCCTACGCGGTCCCCGGCTTCATCTCGATCCTCGTCTTCAAGGGCCTGTTCAACCAGAACTTCGGCGAGATCAATGCCATCCTGGACGCGGTCTTCGGCGTCAAGCCGGCGTGGTTCGCCGATCCCATGCTGGCACGCGCGATGCTGGTCGTCGTCAATACGTGGTTGGGGTACCCGTACTTCCTCGTGCTGTGCACCGGGCTGCTGAAGGCGATCCCGCCCGACCTCTACGAGGCCTCGGCCATCGCCGGCGCGAAGCCGCTCACCAATTTCTTCCGCATCACGGCGCCGCTCATCGTCAAGCCGCTGTCGCCGCTGCTGATATCGGCGTTCGCGTTCAACTTCAACAACTTCGTCCTGATCTCGCTGCTGACCAACGGCCGGCCCGACTTCCTCAACACGAAGATCCCAGCGGGCACGACGGACATCCTCGTGTCCTACACCTACCGCATCGCCTTCCTCGACTCGGGCCAGAACTTCGGCCTCGCGGCGGCGATCTCCACCGTGATCTTCTTCCTGGTCGCGCTGCTGTCGATCGCCAACCTGCGGGTGGCGGCACGCAACGCCCGTCGCTGAGGAGCCGTCGCATGGCCATCGTCACCGGCAAGAACCAGCGCTGGCGCGTCGTCGCCGCGCACGCCTTCCTCGTCGCGCTCGTCGTCGTCACGCTGTTCCCGCTTGCCGCGGTCGTGTCGATCTCGCTGCGGCCCGGCAACTTCGCCAACGGCTCGCTGATCCCGCGCGAGATCAGCTTCGAGCACTGGAAGCTCGCGCTCGGCATCTCGTACACCACGCCCGACGGCGTCGTCGTGCACCCGCCCTTCCCGGTGCTGCTGTGGCTGTGGAACTCGGTCAAGGTCGCGACCATCGCGTCGGCGCTGATCGTCGCGATCTCGACCACCGCCGCCTACGCGTTCGCGCGGCTGAAGTTCGCGTTCAAGTCGCCCATCCTCAACGGCATGCTGCTGCTGCAGATGTTCCCGCCGGTGCTCGCGCTGGTGGCGATCTACGCCATCTTCGACACCCTCGGCCGCTACGTGCCCGCGCTGGGCCTGGAGACGCATGGCGGCCTGATCGTGGCCTACCTGGGCGGCGTGGCGACGCACGTGTGGACGATCCGCGGCTACTTCGAGACCATCCCCACCGAGATCGAGGAATGCGCCAAGGTCGACGGCGCCAGCCACTTCCAGGCGTTCGTGCGCGTGCTGCTGCCGATGGCCGTGCCGATCCTGATGGTGGTGTTCGTGCTGGCCTTCGTCGGCACGATCATCGAGTACCCCGTCGCCTCCGTCATCCTGCGCGAGGAGGCCAACCTGACGCTGGCCGTCGGCTCCAAGTACTACCTCGCCGACCAGCGCTACCTGTGGGGCGACTTCGCGGCCGCGGCGGTGCTCTCGGGCCTGCCGATCACGATCGTCTTCCTGCTCGCGCAACGCTGGATCGTCTCGGGCCTGACCGCCGGCGGCGTCAAGGAATGAGGCTCGCGATTCGCCCGTCGCGTCGCCCTGCGCTCGCGCTGGCCGCCGCGCTCTTCGTGGCGGTACCCGCCGCCGCCATCGCACAAACCTCCGTCGCCACGACGCCCCCGCCCGCCATGCGCTCCGACTACGCGAACAGCCACGACCGCGCCCTCGCGCCCGTCATGCAGGCCCGCGAGGCCGACTGGCGCAACGGCGCGGTCGCCTACCAGGTGCTCGTCGACCGCTTCGCGCCGCCCGCGAACCTCGAGGCCAAGCGCGCGCTCTACCCGCCGCCCAAGCAGCTGCACCCGTGGACCGACCTGCCGGTGCACGGCCACTATCTGCCCGGCCAGAAGCTGTGGAGCCACGAGATCGACTTCTGGGGCGGCGACCTCGCGAGCCTGCGCGGCAAGCTCGACTACGTGCAGGGCCTGGGCGCGGACGTCCTGTACCTCAATCCGATCGCCCTCGCCTACACGAACCACAAATACGACACGCTGGACTACCGCGCCGTCTCGCCCGAGTACGGCACGCGCGACGACGTGCGCGCGCTGGCGCGGGACGTGCACGCGCGCGGCATGAAGCTGGTGCTGGACGGCGTGTTCAACCACATGGGCCGCAACTCGGCGCTGTTCAGGCAGGCCGAGGCCGATCCCCACGGCCCGTATCGCGACTGGTTCGTCTTCGGCCCGCAGTACGCCGGCGGGGCGCGCAGCTGGGCGCTGGCCGAGAACCTGCCCGAGCTGAACCTCGAGAACCCCGCCGTGCGCGCCGACCTGTTCACCGGCAAGGACTCCGTGGTGCGCGGGTGGCTGCGCGACGGCGTCGACGGCTGGCGGCTGGACGTCGCCTTCGACATCGGCTTTCGCTACCTCGCCGAGCTCACCCAGGCCGCTCACGAGGAGAAGCCCGGCTCGCTGGTCGTGGGCGAGATCGCGAACTACCCGAAGGAATGGTTCCCGTCGGTCGACGGCGTGCTCCACTTCACGCTGCGCCAGGTCATTCTCGGCCTCGCGGGCGGCCGCATGGATCCCGCGACCGCGACCGCCGCGATCGAGCGCCTCGTGGCCGACGCGGATTACGAACACCTGCTGAAGTCCTGGGTCTACCTCGACAACCACGACACCCCGCGCCTGGCCACCGTCCTGCCCGACGTGCGCGCGCGCCGGCTCGCCCAGGTGCTGCAGTTCACGCTGCCCGGGTCGCCCAACCTCTACTACGGCACCGAGCTCGACATGACCGGCGGCGACGACCCGGAGATGCGCGCCCCGATGCGCTGGGATCGCGTGACCGCCGGCAACGCCGCGCTGGCATGGAACCGGCAGCTCGTCGCGCTGCACCAGACGCATCGCGCGCTGCGCATCGGCGACTTCCGCACGGTCACCTCGACGAAGCTGCTCGCGTACGAGCGCTACGCGGAGCGCGCCGCGGACGCGGTGGTCGTGCTCGCGAATCCGTCCGACCAGCCGGTCGCGGAGACGGTGATGATTCCCGACTCGAAGATCATGGACGGCACGCGCATGGTCAACCTGCTGGCCGATCCGGCCGACCCCTCGACGCCCGCGGAGCTGCGCGTGCATGCGGCGCTGATGGACGTGCGCCTGCCCGCGCACGGCGTCGTCGTGCTCCAGCCCGACACCGCCCCGCCCGGCGGCTACACCAACTACAAGCGCGTGGAATGAACCGGGCGCCGCGGGCGGGAGGCCCGGGCGCACGAATCACGGGTCGCGGGCGCGCACCGGCCGGCGCGGCCCGGGATCAGTTGGCGGAGCAGTTGTCGACGGCCGCGGC
>DASVLN010000866.1:0-4943 GCA_036384855.1 Burkholderiaceae bacterium
GAGCTGGTGGTCGGCGCCGGCAACATCTACGCATGCGAGGCGCTGCACCTCGCGCGCATCGACCCGCGCACGCCCGCCAACCGCCTGAGCGCCCCCCGCGCCGCCCGCCTGTTGGCCGCCGTGCGCCAGGTGCTGCGGCGCGCGATCGAGGCGGGCGGCTCGACGCTGAAGGATTTCAGCGCCAACGGCGCCGCCGGCCATTACCAGGAACAGGCGCAGGTCTACGGCCGCGGCGGCCAGCCCTGCAATACCTGCGGAAACCCGGTGCGGCGAATCGTCCAGGGACAGCGGGCGACCTATTTCTGCGGCATTTGCCAGAAAAGGTGAACGCGACGATTTTCCGGCAAGTCGTATCGATATTGCCGAGCATGTGTCCAAAGGTTTCAAATCGACCGTGACGCGACCGCGTCGATACCCGCTGGTGCGACTTACTCCGCATTTCCGCGCCTGATCTCTCGATGCGTCCGGAACCAATCGCGCTACGATCGCGGCCGGGCGGGCGTGCACCGACCGGCCATTCGAACGAACAAACGAGCCTGGGCATGACGAAAGATCAAGCGCTGATACCCGGTCTGGACGCCTTGGCGAGCTGGCGGCAATCGCTCGCGCGCGAGCTCGCGGGCCTGACGCAATTCTTCACCAGCAACGATCTGCTGTCGGCGCCGTCGGCCGAAATCGCCGAATCCCTGCGCCAGCGCATGCTGGCGGACAAACTCGTCGTCGCCTTCGTGGCGGAATTCTCGCGCGGCAAATCCGAGCTGATCAACGCGATCTTCTTCGCCGATACCGGCCGCCGCATCCTGCCCGCCACCCCCGGCCGCACGACGATGTGCCCGGTGGAGCTGGGTTGGGACGAGCGCGAGAAGCCCATGCTCGACCTGCTGCCGATCGAGACTCGCCGCGAGGGCGCCTCGCTGACCGAGCTGCGCGCCACCCGCGAGGGCTGGAAGCGCGTGCCGCTCGACCCCGCGGATCCCCAGGCCTTGGCCGATGCGCTCGCCGAGGTGACGCACACCCGCAAGGCGACGCCCGAGGAGGCGAAGGAGCTGGGCCTGTGGTCGGAGACCGATCCCGAGGACAACCCGCCGCTGGACGAGCAGGGCCTCGTCGACGTGCCGGCGTGGCGCCATGCGGTCATCAACTACCCGCACCCGCTGCTGGCGCGCGGCCTGGTCGTCCTCGACACGCCGGGCCTGAACGCGATCGGCACCGAGCCCGAGCTGACCCTGGGCCTGCTGCCGGGCGCGCATGCCGCGCTGTTCCTGCTGGGCGCCGACGCGGGCGTCACGAAGTCCGACCTGTCGGTCTGGAACGAGCACCTCGGCGGCCAGAACATGGCCTGCTTCGTCGTCCTGAACAAGGTCGACATGCTGGCCGACCCGCTGCTGACGCCGGAGCAGAACGAGGCGCTGGTGCGCAAGCAGTGCGAGGTCACCGCGCAGACGCTGCAGATGCCGCGCGAGCGGGTGTTCCCGGTCTCGGCCCGCAACGCGCTGCATGCGCGCCTGAACCACGATGACGCGGCGCTCGAGAAAAGCCGCCTGCCCGCGCTCGAGGCCGCGCTGACCGACGAGCTGCTGCCGGCACGCCAGCAGGTGCTTACCCACGCGGTGATCGCGGGCGTCGAGACCCTGCGCGCGCAGGTCGGCGCGCGCCTGCGCGACCAGCGGCGCCAGAACTCCGAGCAGCTGCTCGAGCTGCGCGGCCTGCGCGGCAAGAGCGGTGCGCGGGTGCGCCACCTGCTGGATCGCGTGCAGGAGGACGCGGGCGAGTTCGAGCGCTGCATCACCCGCCTGACCGCGCTGCGCGCCGTGCAGACGCGGCTGCTGCGCGACGTCCAGAACCAGCTCTCCAGCGAGCGCATCCGCGCCGAGGTCAAGCAGCTGCAATCGGCGCTCAACTCCGGCTGGCTGCACCTGGGCGCGCGCCAGGCCTTCCTCGGCATGTGCGACAAGCTGCGCCATGCCCTGTCCGAATCCGAGGTCACGACCTCCGAGGCGCGCGAGATGCTGCAGGGCACCTTCCGCCAGCTCAACGCCGAGTTCGGCTTCTCGCTGTCGATCGCGCTGCCGCCGGAGCTGGCCGCGCACCGCGAGGAACTCGCCGCCATCGAGCGCGGCTACAACCGCTATTTCGGCCTGAGCGAGACGCTGCGCATGGCGTCGTCCGCGTTCAAGGAGCGCTTCGTGCGCATGCTCGTGTCCAAGCTGCGCGTCGTCTTCGAGACGGCGTCGCGCGACATCGAGCTGTGGAACCAGTCCGCCAGCGCGCAGATGGAGGCGCAGCTGCGCGACCGCCGGCGCAGCTTCCGCAAGCGCCGCGAGTCGCTGGAGCGCATCCAGCAGGCCGCCGGCGAGCTGGAGGAGCGCGTCGCCGACGTCGAGGCCCAGGCCGCGCGCATCGAATCGCTGATCACCGACGTCGGCCTGCGCTGCGAGACGCTGGCCGTCATCGCCCGCCGCGGGCCGCTGGGCATCGAGTCCGAGCACTTCGAGATCCCGGTCGAGGTGGGCGCGGCGGCGGCCACGGTGTGAGCCGGCGTTCCGGCGCAGGCGCGGCGACGCAGGCCGCGCTGCCCGGCTTCGACGCGCCGCCCGCGCGGGCTCGGGCATCATCGGGCATGGATCCTTCCGCCGCGGGCGCGCGCCCGCCCTTCATCGCCGCCGAGGCGGCCCCGGAATGGAACGCGCTGCCCTTCGCGCAGCGCGTCATCGCCTGGCAGCGCGCCCACGGCCGCGACGGCCTGCCGTGGCAGCGCACGCGCGACCCGTACCGCGTGTGGCTGTCCGAGATCATGCTGCAGCAGACGCAGGTCGCGACCGTCCTCGGCTACTACGCGCGCTTCCTCGAGCGCTTCCCGACCGTCGAGGCGCTGGCCGCCGCGCCGACCGAGGACGTGCTCGCGCTGTGGGCCGGGCTCGGCTACTACGCCCGGGCGCGCAACCTTCACCGTTGCGCGCAGGTGGTGGCGCGCGAGCATGGCGGTGCCTTCCCGCGCAGCGCCGAGGCGCTCGCCGCGCTGCCCGGCATCGGCCGATCCACGGCCGCCGCGATCGCCTCGTTCTGCTTCGGCGAGCGCGCGGCCATCCTCGACGGCAACGTCAAGCGCGTGCTCGCGCGCGTGCTGGCGTTCGAGCGCGACCTCGCGCAGGCGGCGTCCGAGAAGGCGCTGTGGGCGATCGCCGACGGCCTGCTGCCCCACGCCCCGGCCGGCGAGCCGCTGCACGCGGCGATGGCGTCGTACACGCAGGGCTTGATGGATCTCGGCGCCACGGTCTGCACGATCCGCCGCCCGGCTTGCGACGCCTGCCCCGCGCATGGGACGTGCGCCGGGCGCGCGGCGGGCGAGCCCGAGCGCTACCCGGTCAAGACGCGCAAGCTCAAGCGCGGCAAGCGCGCGGGCGTGCTGCTGTGGCTGCAGGAGCGCGATCGCGTCTGGCTGGTGCGCCGGCCGGACACGGGCGTGTGGGCACAGCTGTGGTCGCTGCCGGAGTTCGCCGACGCGGTCGCGCTCGAGCGCGCGGTCGCCGACTGGCCCGGCACGCTCGAATGGCTGCCGCCGTTCAAGCACGTGTTGACGCACTTCGACTGGATGCTGCAGCCACTGCGCCTCGTCTGGCACGGCCGCGTGGACCCGCAGGAACAGCGCGCGATCGACGCGTTGCGGGCGTTCAACGGCGGCGACGGCAGCGATCCCGGCGCCGCGCCGACCGCTGGCCGCTGGGTCGCGCGGTCCGAGCTCGACTCGGTGGGTGTGCCGGCGCCGATCAGGAAGCTGCTGGACGCCGGGCCTTGAGCATGGACGCGACGCTCATGAACGTGACTGACCGTCAATCGACGGCATCCAGCTCCCGATGCCGCAGCAGCGTCGTCACCGCGCCGCCGAAGCGCTCGGCCAGGGTCTCGCACAGGTAGACCGAGCGGTGCTGGCCGCCGGTGCAGCCGATCGCGACGGTGAGGTAGCTGCGCTGGTCGTCCTCGAAGCTGGGCAGCCAGCGGCGCAGGAACTGCTCGATCTGGCCCATCATCTCGCCGACCTCGGGCTGCGCGCGCAGGTAGTCGGCGACGGGCGCGTCGCGGCCGGTCAACGCGCGCAGCTCGCGCACGTAGTACGGGTTGGGCAGGATGCGGACGTCGAACACCATGTCGGCGTCCAGCGGCACGCCGCGCTTGAACGCGAACGACTCGAAGACCAGCGTGAGCTGGCTCGCATGCGCGCCGACGAGGTCGCGGATCCAGCGCCGCAGCTGCACCGGGCGCAGCTGGCTCGTGTCGAGGATGCTGGAGCGCATGCGGATCGCTGCGAGCAGTTCGCGCTCGAGCTCGATGGCCTCGATCAGCGCGCGGTGCTCGTCGGTGGGCAGCGTGCCCTTGGACAGCGGATGCGGGCGGCGCGACTCGGAGTAGCGGCGCACGAGCGTGTCGGTGCCGGCGTCGAGGAAGACCGGCCGAACCTTCACGCCGTCCTCGCGCAGCTGCTCCAGCAGCGGCACCAGGCGCGGGAGCGAGCCGGCGCTGCGCACGTCCATCGCGACGGCGATGCGGCCGATGCCGCGTTCGCGCTGCAGGCGCAGGAACTCGGGCAGCAGCTCGGGCGGCAGGTTGTCGCAGCAGAAGAAGCCGGCGTCCTCCAGCGCGTGCAGCGCGATCGACTTGCCCGAGCCCGAGATGCCCGTGACCAGCACGACCTCGCGGATGCCGCCTTCCGAGGCGCCGGGCGCGGGCACGGGCGCGTCGTAGGGAATGGCTTCGCCGATCGGGTCGTTGAAGTCGTCGGGCGTCATGAGCGGGGAGCGGTGCGGCCCCGCGCGGCGGCGGGTGGGATGGCGGGTGCCGCGTCGACGGCGACGGCCTGCGCGATCAGCTCCTGCGCGTGCGCGAGGCTCGTGCCGGAGCTGCGCTCGCCGCCCAGCATGCGCGCGACCTCGGCCACGCGCGCCTCG
>DASVLN010000867.1:0-4516 GCA_036384855.1 Burkholderiaceae bacterium
GCCGCGGCCGGCGCGACGCTGGTGCACGAGCTCGCCCTGCGCCAGCGCGACGGCACCCCCCTCACGCTGGAGCTGGCCATCCGGCCGATCCCGCGGCCGCGCGCGCGCGGCATCCCGCCCAACCTGCTGCTCGAGGGGCGCGACATCACGCTGCGCAAGGCCGCCGAGGACAAGCTGCACCTGGCCGCCGCCGTCTTCGAGCAGGCGCGCGAGGGCTTCGTGATCGCCGACCGCGAGGGCCGCGTCGTCACGGTCAACCAGGCCTTCTGCGACATCAGCGGCTACTCGGCCGACGAGCTCCAGGGCCAGCAGACCGCGGCGCTGGGCTTCGGCATCGGCCGCCGCGAGGTGCGCCGCCAGGTGCGCGCGGCGCTGCAGGCCTCGGGCCACTGGCAGGGCGAGATCCGCACCTCGCGCAAGGACGGCAGCCTCTACACCTGCTGGGCCGCGATCACGCAGCAGCGCGACGCGGCCGGCGCCGTGACGCACTACATCGGCATCCTCAACGACATCACCGAGTTCCGCGAGGTGGAGCGCAACCTCGTGCGCCTCGCCCACGTCGACACCCTCACCGACCTGCCCAACCGCAGCCTGCTGGCGGACCGCGTCGGCCAGCTGACGAGCGTCTCGCGCCGCGACCACCGGCCGTTCGCGCTGATGTTCATGGACCTCGACCAGTTCAAGAACATCAACGACACGCTGGGCCACAGCGTCGGCGACGCGCTGCTCGCCGAGGTCGCGCGCCGCCTGCAGGGCAGCCTGCGCGAGTGCGACACGGTCGCCCGCCTCGGCGGCGACGAGTTCGCCGTGCTGCTGCCCGGCGCCGACGCGACGGGCGCCGAATCCGTCGCCACCAAGCTGCTCGAGCGCCTGGCCGAGCCGTGCATGGTCCAGGGCCACGAGCTCAGCATGACGATGTCCATCGGCATCGCCACCTACCCCTCCGACGGCGACGACTACGAGATCCTCTCGCGCAACGCGGACACCGCGATGTACCGCGCCAAGCACGAGGGCAAGGCCACGTGGCGCTTCTTCGCGGCCGGCATGCAGCAGCGCTCGGCGCGGCAGCTGCAGCTCGAGTCGGCCCTGCGGCGCGCGCTCGAGCGCAACGAGCTGCTGCTGCACTACCAGCCCCAGCTTGCCGCCGACGGCGAGACGCTGGTGGGCGTCGAGGCGCTGCTGCGCTGGAAGCATCCCGAATTCGGCTTCGTCTCCCCCGCCGAGTTCATCCCGCTGGCCGAGACCAGCGGCCAGATCGTCGCCATCGGCGAGTGGGTGCTGCGCACCGCGGTGCGCCAGCTCAAGGCCTGGATGGATGCCGGCGTGCCGCCCATGGTCGTCGCGGTCAACCTCTCGGCGGTGCAGTTCCGCCATCCGCAGCTGCCCGACGTCGTGCAGCGCGCGCTCGCCGACGCCGGCCTGCCCGCGCAGTACCTCGAGCTGGAGCTCACCGAGAGCGTCACCGCCAACCCGGCGGCCGCGATCTCGATGATGGACGCGCTGCACGGCCTGGGCGTTCGGCTGTCGCTGGACGACTTCGGGACCGGCTACTCGTCGCTGAGCCACCTCAAGCGCTTCCCGCTGCACACGCTCAAGATCGACCAGTCCTTCGTGCGCGACATCGACACGGATCCCGACGACCGCGCCATCGTGCAGGCCATCATCCAGATGGCGCGCGCGCTCGACCTGCAGACCGTCGCCGAGGGGGTGGAGACCGATGCCCAGCACCAGTTCCTGCGCCGCGAGGGCTGCGGCATGATGCAGGGCTACCTGTTCTGCCGGCCGATGGACGTCGCCGCGCTGGAGATGTGGATCGCGGCGCGCGAGCAGGCCGCGGCCGCGCTGGCAGCGGCATAGGCGCGCCCGCGCGCTGCGCAGCGACCACGCGCGCCCCGCCCTCCGACAGGCCTCCAAAAAGCCGACGGCCCGCTCGCTTCGCGCGAACGGGCCGTCGCGTTTCCGGGCGATCCGTCAGAGGCTCTGGCCGACCTTGACGTCCTCTTCCGACGGCCAGTCGCGGATGTAGGCCTTGAGCATGCGGTTCTCGAAGTCCTGCGACTCGACGACCGTGCGGGCCACGTCGTAGAACGAGATCACGCCCATCAGCGTCTGCCCGTTGAGCACGGGCATGTAGCGCGCGTGGCGGCCGAGCATCATGCGGCGCACCTCGTCGATCTCGGTCTCGGGGGTGCAGGTGAGCGGCGCGTCGTCCATCACCGAGCGCACGCGCGTCGTGCCGATCTGGCCGCCGTTGCGCACGACCGCGCGGATGACCTCGCGGAAGGTGAGCATGCCGGTGAGCTCGCCCAGGTCCATCACGACCAGGGAGCCGATGTCGTGCTCGGCCATCGTCGTCACCGCTTCCTGCAACGGCTGGTCGGGCGAGACGGTGAACAGGGTATTGCCCTTGACCCGCAGGATGTCGCTGACTTTCATGGCAACGCCTCCGTCGCTTCAGATACGAAAAGGAATGAGGTGTCCAACATAGCACACAATCGCTGAAACGCATCGCGGATTCCACCGCGCCCTCGCCCCCGATCACCGGGGCTATGGCGATGCCGCGACAGATTGATCCGAGCTCACGAAACCACCTTCCGCCCCACGCCATGCCCGGCCCTTCCGACCCCGGATTCGACACCCTCGCCCTGCACGCCGGCGCCGCGCCCGACCCGGCCACGGGCGCCCGCGCGACGCCCCTGCACCTGACCACCTCGTTCGTCTTCGAGTCGAGCGAGCACGCGGCCTCGCTGTTCAACATGGAGCGCGCCGGCCACGTCTACAGCCGGCTGTCCAACCCGACGACCGCCGTCTTCGAGGAGCGGATGGCCGCGCTCGAGGGCGGCGTCGGCGCCGTCGCCACGGCCAGCGGCCAGGCGGCGCTGCACCTCGCGATCGCGACGATCGCCGGCGCTGGGGCGCACGTGGTCGCGAGCAGCGCGCTGTACGGCGGCTCGCACAACCTGCTCGCCTACACGCTCGCGCGCTTCGGCATCGAGACCACCTTTGTCAAGCCGCGCGAGCTCGACGCCTGGCGCGCCGCGATCCGCCCGACGACGCGCCTGCTGCTGGGCGAGTCGCTCGGCAACCCCGGCCTCGACGTCCTCGACATCCCGCGCGTCGCCGAGATCGCGCACGGCCAGGGCCTGCCGCTGCTGGTCGACGCGACGTTCGCGACGCCCTACCTGCAGCAGCCGTTCAAGCTCGGCGCCGACCTCGTCTTCCACTCGGCGACCAAGTTCCTCTCCGGCCACGGCACCGTCGTCGGCGGCGTGCTGGTGGACTCCGGCCGCTTCGACTGGGAGCGCAGCGGGCGCTTCCCGGAGCTGTCGCAGCCCTACGCGGGATTCCACGAGATGGTCTTCACCGAGGAGAGCACCGTCGGCGCCTTTCTCCTGCGCGCGCGCCGCGAAGGCCTGCGCGACTTCGGCGCCTGCATGAGCCCGCACACGGCCTGGCTGATCCTGCAGGGCCTGGAGACGCTGCCGCTGCGCATGGAGCGGCACGTCGCCAACGCGCGCAAGGTCGTCGAGTTCCTCGCCGCGCATCCGATGGTCGCGCGCGTCGGCTGGCCGGAGCTCGAGTCGCATCCCGACCACGCGCTCGCGCGGACGCTGCTGCCGCGCGGCTGCGGCTCGGTCTTCAGCTTCGACCTGAAGGGCTCGCGCGCGCAGGGCGCGGCCTTCATCGAGGCGCTGCAGCTGTTCTCGCACCTCGCCAACGTCGGCGACTGCCGCTCGCTCGTGATCCATCCCGCGTCGACCACGCATTCGCGCATGGACGACGCGGCGCTCGCCGCCGCGGGCGTCGGTCCGGGGATGATCCGGCTGTCGATCGGCCTCGAGGATCCGGCCGACCTGTGCGCCGACCTGAAGTCCGCCCTGAAGGCGGCGGAAAAGGCGGGCGCGCGATGAAATTCACCGTCGATGGCCGCACCGCCTGGGCCTACACCGGCGGCAAGCCCTGGACGCCGGGCATGCGCACGATCGTCTTCGTCCACGGCGCGCTGCACGACCACAGCGTCTGGACGCTGCCCGCACGCTGGTACGCGCATCACGGCGTCGCCGCGCTGGCGGTCGACCTGCCGGGCCACGGCCGCTCGGACGGCCCGCCACCGGCGTCCATCGAGGCGGCGGGCGACTGGCTCGTCGCCCTGCTCGAGGCCGCGGGCGCCGGGCCGGCCAGCCTCGTCGGCCACAGCATGGGCTCGCTGATCGCGCTCGAGGCGGCCGCGCGTGCGCCGCAGCGCGTCGAGGCGCTGGTGATGGTCGGCACGGCGTATCCGATGAAGGTGAGCGCGGCCCTGCTCGACACCGCCCGCGACGACCCGGCGCGCGCGATCTCCATGGTCAACGCGTTCTCGATCTCGACCACCGCGGCCAAGCCGTCCTACCCCGGCCCCGGGGCGTGGCTGCACGGCGGCAACGCGGCCCTGATGCACCGCATCCAGGACGACGCGGCGCGCGCGGGCACGCCCAACCTCTTCGAGCACGACTTCCGCGTCTGCGACGCCTACGCC
>DASVLN010000868.1:0-5557 GCA_036384855.1 Burkholderiaceae bacterium
GCTGCGCTGCATCGAGCAGGCCGTCGCCTGGACGCGCGCGGGCGCGGGCCGCGCGATCGTCACCGCGCCGATCCACAAGGAGGCCTTCGCCGCCGCCGGCGCGCACTGGCCGGGCCACACGGAGATGCTGCAGGAACTCGCGGCCGCGCCCGGCACCGCGCCGCCGCCGGTACGCATGATGCTCGCCAACGAGGAGCTGCGCGTCGTGCTGGTGACGATCCACCTGTCGCTGCGGCGCGCGATCGACGCGCTGTCGGTGGACGGCATCCTCGAGACGCTGCGCATCGCGGACGACGCGCTGCGCCGCTTCGGCCTCGCGGCGCCGCGCATCGGCGTCGCCGGACTGAACCCGCACGCGGGCGAGGGCGGGCTGTTCGGCGACGAGGAGATCCGCCTGATCGCGCCCGCCATCGCGCAGGCGCGCGCCGCCGGCATCGACGCGCGCGGGCCGTTCGCGCCCGACACGATCTTCATGCGCGCCCGCGACACGGCGGCGCGCGCGGGCGAGTTCGACGCGGTCGTCGCGATGACGCACGACCACGGCCTCATCCCGGTGAAGTACCTGGGCGTGGAGCAGGGCGTCAACGTGACGCTGGGACTGCCCTTCGTGCGCACCAGCCCCGACCACGGCACCGCGTTCGACATCGCGGGCCGCGGCATCGCCGATCCCGCGAGCCTCGAGGCCGCGGTGCGCATGGCGCGCCGGCTGGCCGCCTAGATGTGCCCCCGCCACGGCCCTGCCGGCATGCTCGCCGGCCGGGCCGGCGTGCTCATTTTTTCAGCGCGTCGCGGATCTCGCGCAGCAGCACCACGTCCTCCGGCGTCGGGGCGGGCGCCGGCACGGGCGGCGGCGTCTCGTGCTTGAGCCGGTTGATCTGCTTGACCATCAGGAAAATGATGAACGCGAGGATGACGAAGTTCAGCGCCACGGTCAGGAAGTTGCCGTACGCGAAGACCGCGCCCGCCTTCTTCGCGTCGGCCAGGTTGGTGGCCGTCTGCCCCGCGAGCGGGATGAAGTAGTTCGAGAAGTCGAGGCCCCCGGTGGCCTTGCCCACGAGCGGCATGATGAGGTCGTTCACGACCGAATCGACGATCTTGCCGAACGCCGCGCCGATGATGACGCCGACGGCCAGATCCATCACGTTGCCCTTGACGGCGAATTCCTTGAACTCGGTTGCGAATCCCATGTGCGACTCCTTGCTTATTGGTTGATCCAGGTTGACCGGGCCCGCCGGCGGAAGCCGGATACTCCCGCCGGTGGGCCGGTGCGGCAGTATTGCGCCGCCACGGAATGCGTCAATCGCCCGGTCGCTGCCATGTGCGGCAGTTCGCGTACCGAGGGTTTGCCTGTGGTGCGCGGGTCGCTTCAAGGGGACGAGTCGCACGCTAAACTCCAGCGTTGACTTGATCAGTTACTTTCGGCTCGAGGACGTTCATGAGTGATAGCCTTGTAGTGCAGGATGGAGTTGATGAGAGCAAGCGGACCTGGGTCGCGATCACGTGCGGCGCCGGGGCCATCGCGGGAGTCGCGACGGCGGTTCCCTTCGTGAGCACCTTCGCTCCCTCGGAGCGGGCCAAGGCGGCCGGTGCGCCGGTGGAGGTCGACATCTCCGACGTCAAGCCGGGCGAGAAGAAGACGGTCGAATGGCGCGGCCAGCCGGTGTGGATCCTGCGCCGGACCCCGGAGATGATCGCCTCCCTCGCCAAGGACGAGCCGGAACTGGCGGACCCGGACTCCAAGCGCAACCCCGATGAGCAGACGCCGCCGTACGCGCGCAACCGCACCCGCTCGATCAAGCCGGAGGTGCTGGTGGTCGTGGGCATCTGCACGCACCTGGGCTGCTCGCCGGGCGACAAGTTCACTCCCGGCGCCCAGCCCTCGCTGCCCTCGGACTGGCCTGGCGGCTGGCTGTGCCCGTGCCACGGCTCGACGTTCGATCTCGCCGGCCGCGTGTTCAAGAACAAGCCGGCGCCGGACAACCTGCGCGTGCCGCCGCACCAGTACCTGTCCGACACGAAGCTGCTGATCGGCGAGGACAGGAAAGGCTGAGGCCCGCGGGCCGCCCCTTTCGCCCAGCCCCCGCCGCCGCACCAAGACACGAGGACCACATGGCCGAATTCAAGGTAGCTCCCCCGAATGCCTCCACGGGCGTCAAGCTGCTCACCTGGGTCGACAACCGCTTCCCCGCGACCAAGCTCTGGAAGGAGCACCTGTCCGAGTACTACGCGCCGAAGAACTTCAACTTCTGGTACTTCTTCGGCTCGCTGGCGCTGCTGGTGCTGGTTATCCAGATCGTCACCGGCATCTTCCTGGTGATGCACTACAAGCCCGACGCGAACCTGGCGTTCGCCTCGGTCGAGTACATCATGCGCGACGTCCCCTGGGGCTGGCTGGTGCGCTACATGCACTCGACCGGCGCATCCGCGTTCTTCATCGTCGTCTACCTGCACATGTTCCGCGGGCTGCTGTACGGCTCGTACCGCAAGCCGCGCGAGCTGGTCTGGATCTTCGGCTGCGCGATCTTCCTGTGCCTGATGGGCGAGGCCTTCATGGGCTACCTGCTGCCCTGGGGCCAGATGTCGTACTGGGGCGCGCAGGTGATCGTGAACCTGTTCTCCGCGATCCCCTACATCGGCCCGGACCTCTCGCTGATGATCCGCGGCGACTACGTCGTCGGCGACGCGACGCTGAACCGCTTCTTCAGCTTCCACGTGATCGCGATCCCGCTGATCCTGCTCGGGCTGGTCGTCGCGCACGTCATCGCGCTGCACGAAGTGGGCTCGAACAACCCGGACGGCATCGAGATCAAGGCGAACAAGGACGCCAACGGGATCCCGCGCGACGGCATCCCGTTCCACCCCTACTACTCGGTGCACGACCTGATGGGCGTGGCGGGCTTCCTGATCGTGTTCAGCGCGGTCGTGTTCTTCGCGCCGGAGATGGGCGGCTACTTCCTCGAGCCGAACAACTTCATCCCCGCCGACTCGCTGAAGACGCCGCCGCACATCGCGCCGGTCTGGTACTTCACGCCGTTCTACTCGATGCTGCGCGCGACGACCGACGAGATGAAGCCGGTCTTCGCGGTCGCGATCGCGATCGCCGCAGTGCTCGGACTGACCAAGGGCAGGTTCGGCGGCGGCGCGAAGGTGGCAATGCTGATCGCGGCCGCGCTGGTGATGGTCGGCCTGTTCCGCATCGATGCCAAGTTCTGGGGCGTGGTGGTGATGGGCAGCTCGGTCGTGATCCTGTTCTTCATGCCCTGGCTCGACCGCAGCCCCGTGAAGTCGATCCGCTACCGTCCGGGCTGGCACAAGGCCGTGTATGGGGTGTTCGTGGTGACCTTCCTGGTGCTCGGCTACCTGGGCATCCAGCCGCCCGATCCGGTGAAGAACATCGTCTCGCAGGTCGGCACCGTCCTGTACTTCAGCTTTTTCCTGCTGATGCCGTGGTGGAGCCAGCTGGGCAGCTTCAAGCCCGTGCCGGATCGCGTCGTCTTCCACGCGCACTGATCGCCATGCAGAAGAAGGAAACGAGCCTCATGAAGCGTTTCATCGCCTCCGTCCTCGTCGCCATCGCCGCGCTGGCCGGGGCCACCCCCGCGCTCGCGCAGGAAGGCGGCCCGGCCTGGGACCGGTTCCCGGCCGAGCGCGTGACCGATCTCGCGGCCCTGCAGAACGGCGCGCGGCTGTTCGTCAACTACTGCCTGAACTGCCACCAGGCCGCGTACATGCGGTACAACCGCCTGCACGACATCGGGCTGTCCGACGATCAGATAAAATCCAACCTGCTGTTCACGGGCGAGAAGGTCGGCGACCTGATGAAGACGCCGCTGGATCCCAAGGATGCCAAGGCCTTCTTCGGCACCGTCCCGCCCGACCTGTCCGTGATCGCACGCTCCCGTTCAGGGCCGAACGGAAGCGGCGCGGATTACCTCTACACCTACCTCCGGTCTTTCTACCGGGACGAGACGAGGCCCACGGGATGGAATAATCGCGTCTTCCCGAACGTCGGCATGCCGCACGTGCTGTGGGAGCTGCAAGGCACCCAGCGCCCGGTCTATGAGGACGAGAAGGGAGAAGGCGGAGAGGTCGAGCACGTGTTCAAGGGCTTCAGGCTCGAGACCCCGGGCACGCTCAGCGCCGCCGATTACAACGCCGACGTCGCCGATCTCGTTGCGTACCTGCAATGGATGAGCGAACCGGCGCAGAACTTCCGCGTGAAGCTGGGCGTCTGGGTGCTCATCTTCCTGGGGGTGTTCTGGGTGATCTGCTGGCGGCTCAATGCCTCGTACTGGAAGGACGTCAGATAGCGTCCGACCGGGCTCCGCTCCCGAGGCGCGCACCCGACCGGCTTGCCGGTCGGCTTGTTTTTTTGACGACTGACTTTTCGAGGATGCCCCCGCCATGATGGTGCTGTATTCAGGAACCACCGACCCGTACTCGCACCGCTGCCGCTTCGTGCTGTTCGAGAAGGGCATGGACTTCGAGATCCGCGACGTGGATCTGTTCGCCAAGCCTGAAGACATCGCGCTGATGAACCCGTACAACGAGGTGCCCATCCTCGTCGAGCGCGACCTGATCCTGTACGAGTCGCACATCATCAACGAGTACATCGACGAGCGCTTCCCGCATCCGCAGCTGATGCCCGGCGACCCGGTCGCCCGCGCCCGCGTGCGCCTGTTCCTGTTCAACTTCGAGAAGGAACTGTTCTCGAACGTCAACATCCTGGAAGGCCGCGGCGGCGTGAAGGCCAACGACAAGCAGCTCGAGAAGGCGCGCGCCCAGATCCGCGACCGCCTGACCCAGCTCGCGCCGATCTTCCTGAAGAACAAGTACATGCTCGGCGACGACTTCTCGATGCTCGACGTCGCGATCGCGCCGCTGCTGTGGCGCATCGACTACTACGGCATCGAGCTGTCGAAGAACGCCGCCCCGCTGCTGAAGTATGCCGAGCGCATCTTCTCGCGCCCGGCCTACATCGAGGCGCTGACGCCTTCGGAAAAGGTGATGCGCAAGTGACGCCGGCGCGGTCGGCCGGGCTGTCGCGGCCGGCCGGCCGTCGGCGTGCGATGATCGCGTCGCCCGCCGCCTCCGCATGCCAGCCCGCCCTCCGCCGTCCATGACCCAGGTCACCACCGAGATTCCCGGCAGCTCCACCCGGCCCTACCTGATCCGTGCGCTGCACGACTGGTGCACCGACAACGGCTTCACGCCCTACCTCGCCGTGCACGTCGACCGCAGCGTCCAGGTGCCGATGGAGTACGTGAAGAACAACGAGATCGTGCTCAACGTCGGCTTCGAGGCGACCAGCGGCCTGAAGCTCGGCAACGACTACATCGAGTTCCGCGCCCGCTTCGGCGGCATGGCGCGCGACATCCTCGTGCCCGTCGACCACGTCGTCGCGATCTACGCACGCGAGAACGGGCAGGGCATGGCGTTCCCGATGCCGACGCCGGTCGAGGGCGACGCTCCGGCCGCCGCGCCCGAGCCCGCTGCCGATGGCGCCCCCCGCGGCCTGCGCCTGGCGCCGACGACCACCTCCGCGACGGACGCGGCA
>DASVLN010000869.1:0-2323 GCA_036384855.1 Burkholderiaceae bacterium
GGTCGCGCTCGGAGCGCACGCGCTGGCCGACGCCTCGGCCTTCGACCGGGTCATCGCGATCGTCGGCCAGTCGCCCGAGCAGCGCGAGGCCGGACGCCAGCGCTGGCGCGAGTACGAGCACGCCGGCCACGCCATGACGCACGTGGCGGCGGCCGGCGGCGGCGCCGAAGGCTGATCGTCCCGGCCAGGCGCCGGGCGGGGCGGAAACGACGAGGCCCGCACGCGGCGGGCCTGGAATGAAAAACGCCCGGCCGGGGCCGGGCGTCTTCCGCTCGAACCGCGCCGGACAGCACCGGCTCGGCTCGGGCGCGATTCCAAATTACTTGGAAGCGGCGGAGGCGGCGCCTTCGGCCTTCTTGGCGGCCTTGTGGTGGGCGGCCTTGGCCTTCTTGGCCGGGGCGGCGGCGGGGGCCGAAGCGGCGTCGGCGGCGTAGGCGCCAACGGCGAACATGGAGATCAGGGCGGCGGCCAGGAGCTTGGTCATTTTCAGGTACCTTGAAAATTGAAGTTGAAAGTGCTTTCCCGTCAGGGCATAGCCCAGCTCCAACGCAACACCCTTCCGGGCGGTTGACACCTTTTCGATGAACTAGAATCTTTTTTTCCCCGGACGCCCCGGAACGCGTCCAACCCCGAGAACAGCGTGGAGCAATTTCAATGAGCGAACATGTCAAGGTGCCCGCGGGCGGCCAGAAGATCACGGTCAACGCCGACTTCTCCCTGAACGTGCCCGACCAGCCGATCATCCCCTTCATCGAGGGTGACGGCACGGGCGCGGACATCACGCCCGTGATGATCAAGGTCGTCGACGCGGCGGTCGCCAAGTGCTATGGCGACAAGCGCCGGATCCACTGGATGGAGGTCTATGCCGGCGAGAAGTCGACCAAGGTCTACGGCCCGGACGTCTGGCTGCCGGAGGAGACGCTGAAGTTCGTGCGCGACTACGTGGTCTCGATCAAGGGCCCGCTGACGACGCCGGTGGGCGGCGGCATCCGCTCGCTCAACGTCGCCCTGCGCCAGGAGCTCGACCTCTACGTCTGCCTGCGCCCGGTGCAGTACTTCAAGGGCGTGCCCTCGCCGGTCAAGGCGCCCGAGAAGGTCGACATGGTCATCTTCCGCGAGAACTCCGAGGACATCTACGCCGGCATCGAGTACGAGGCGGAGAGCGACAAGGCCAGGAAGGTCATCGACTTCCTGATCAATGAGATGGGCGTCAAGAAGATCCGCTTCCCGAACACCTCGGGCATCGGCATCAAGCCCGTGTCGCGCGAAGGCACCGAGCGCCTGGTGCGCAAGGCGATCCAGTACGCGATCGACAACGACAAGCCCTCCGTGACGCTGGTTCACAAGGGCAACATCATGAAGTTCACGGAAGGCGGCTTCCGCGACTGGGGTTACGCGCTCGCCCAGCGCGAGTTCGGCGCCGAGCTGATCGACGGCGGCCCGTGGTGCAAGTTCAAGAACCCGAAGACGGGCAAGGAAATCACGATCAAGGACTCGATCGCCGACGCCTTCCTGCAGCAGATCATCCTGCGCCCGGCGGAGTACTCGGTCATCGCGACGCTGAACCTCAACGGCGACTACATCTCCGACGCGCTGGCCGCGCAGGTGGGCGGCATCGGCATCGCCCCGGGCGCCAACCTGTCGGACTCGGTCGCGATGTTCGAGGCCACCCACGGCACCGCCCCGAAGTACGCCGGCAAGGACTACGTCAACCCCGGCTCCGAAATCCTGTCGGCCGAGATGATGCTGCGCCACATGGGCTGGACGGAAGCGGCCGACCTGATCATCGCCGCGATGGAGCGCGCCATCCTGAGCAAGAAGGTCACCTACGACTTCGCCCGCCTGATGGACGGCGCCACGCAGGTCTCGTGCTCGGGCTTCGGCCAGGTCATGATCGACCACATGTGAGGACGTGCCCGGTCGCGAACCGGGTTGCCCTGACGAACCCCAGGTGGTCGAGACCCCTGGGGTTTTTTGTTGCGCCGTCATCGGCGGGCGACGGCCGGCGACCACCCGTCGGGGGGAGTTGGCCGCAGGCGATCCGTGCTAGCGTTCGCCGTTCGCCCGCAAGCCGTGCGGGTGACGCATCGACACACAGCTCAGGAGGGAGCGCCCCATGAAGTTCACCCCATCGTTCGTCCTAGCCGCCGTGTCCGCGGCCCTGCTCGCCGCGTGCGGCGGCTCCGGTGGCGACGGCTCCGGCGGCAGCTCGCAGCCGGCCGCGGTCGCGATCAGCAGCGGCAACCAGACCGACGTCGCTCGCGCCACGGTGTCCGGCGGCATGACCGTGTCGCTCGCCGGCGGCGGTGCCAACGGCGCGAGC
>DASVLN010000870.1:0-4034 GCA_036384855.1 Burkholderiaceae bacterium
CCCGCGGCCGGCGCCGGACGCGTGCGCCTTGCCCACCACTGCGTGAGGCGGGCGAAGTACAGATAGGGATCGTCGACGACCACCAGGCGGCAGCCGGCCGGCGCGGCCTCGACCAGCGCGGGCGACAGCACCACGGCGCCGGCGGCGCTCGCCTCCAGCTGGGCCTTGAAGCGCGCCTGCGCGACGAAGGTGATCTCGTCGCCCGCCGCGTTCTCGAGCGGCGCGATGCGCGCGATCGCGTGGTCGGGGTCGCCCCGCAGCTCGCCGCCCAGCGCCGCAACGATGTCGCCGAGGCGAACCGAAGTCATATCGCGGGCCCGGGCGCGGTCACTTGGACGCGTTCAGCGCGTCGATCACCTTCTGCGTGATGTCGACCCGGGGGCTGGAGTAGATCGCCACCTGGTCGCTCAGGATCACGTCGTAGTGGTCGGTGTCGCCGATCTGCTTGATCGTGCGCGTGGCGCGCTCGATCACGCTGGCGACTTCCTCGTTGCGGCGCTGCGTCAGGTCCTCCTGGAACTCGCGCTGCTTGCGCTGGAGGTCGCGGTCCTGCTCGACGAGCTCGCGCTGGCGACGCGTCTTCTCGCTGTCCGACAGCGTCGGCGCGTCCTTGTCCAGCTTGTCGCTCGCGGCGTCCAGGCGCGCCTTCTGGTCGTTCAGGTCCTTCTGGCGCTTGCTGAACTCCGCCTCCAGCCGCTGCGTCGCGCGCTTGGCCATGTCGGCCTCGCGCAGCACGCGCCCACTGTCCACGTAGCCGATCTTCAACTGCTGCGCGGCGACCGCGAACGAGACCGCCGACAAGACCAGGGCGAGCAACCATTTCATGGAACGGACTTTCATCAGAACGCGGTACCGACTTGGAATTGGAACTTCTGGATTCTATCGTTCGGTTCGGACTTGATCGGCAGGCCGTAGCTCAGCTTGAAGGGGCCCACCGGCGAGGTCCAGCTCAGGCCCAGGCCGGCCGAGGCGCGCAGCGAGCCCAGCGCGATGTGCTCGTCCTCGGCCCACACGTTGCCGGCGTCGACGAACGCGAACAGCCGCAGGCTCTTGTCGTTGGCTGCGCCAGGCACCGGGATGTAGAGCTCGTTGTTGATGTTCATCTTCTTGGAGCCACCGATGAACGCGCCGGTCACGTCGACCGAGCCCTTGCCCAGCGAGCCCTGCTCGAACACGCGCACCGAGCCGAGGCCGCCGCCGTAGAAGTTCTTGAACACCGGGTACGGCTTGCCGTTGAGGCCGAAGCCGTAGCCGACCTCCGCGTTGATGCCCAGCGAGAAGTGGTTGCCGAGGTCGATGTACTGCGTCACCTGCGAGTTCAGGCGCGCGTACTGCACGTCGCCGAACAGGCTGAAGTCGGCGTTGAAGCGCGCGAAGCGGCCGCTGGTGGGCGAGATGCCGCTGTCGCGCTCGTCGCGCGACCAGCCCAGGGTCATCGGGAACGAATTCGCGTACGAGCCGAACTTGTCGACGAAGATCACGTAGCTGTCGGGCACGCCGGCCGAGGTGCCGATGTGCGTCTGCTCCGCGCCGACGCCGACGAAGACCGTGTCGAACTCCGAGTACGGCAGGCCGAAGCGGATCGCCGCGCCGGGCGTCGAGACCGCGTACTCGGTGCCCAGGCTGTTGTACGGGCGCGAGGTGCGGAAGTAGAGGTCGATCGTGCGCGAGATGCCGTCGTCGGTGAAGTACGGATCGGTCTCGCTGATGGACAGGTTCTTGTTCGTGTGGGCCGTGCTCACGTCCAGCGACAGGTAGTTGCCGGAGCCGAACACGTTCTCCTTGCGGACCGAGCCCGTGATCGAGAGCTTGTCGGTCTGCGAGTAGCCCGCCGCCAGCGTCAGGTTGCCGGTCGGCTTCTCGACGACGTTGAGGGTCAGGTCCACCTGGTCGGGCGCCCCGGGGACGTCGTTGGTGTCGACGTCGACGCTGCTGAAGAAGCCGAGGCGGTCGACACGGTCGCGCGAGAGCTTGATCTTGCCGCCGTCGTACCAGGCCGACTCGAACTGGCGGAACTCGCGACGGATCACCTCGTCGCGCGTGATCGTGTTGCCCGCGAGGTTGACGCGGCGCACGTAGGCGCGGCGGCCGGGGTCGGACTGCAGCACGACGACCACCTGGCCGGTCTTGCGGTCGATCTCCGGATGCGGCTCGACGTGCGCGAACGCGTAGCCGTAGGTGCCATACAGGTCGGTGAAGGCCTTGACCGTGGCCGTGACGTCGTCGCCGTGGTAGGCCGCGCCGGGCTTGATCGTGACGAGGTTCTTGAACTCGGCCTCGCGGCCGAGGTAGTTGCCCTCCAGGCGCACGCCGGTGACGACGTAGGGCTGGCCCTCGCTCACCGTGATCGTGATCGAGATCGTCTGCTTGTCGGGCGAGATCGTGACCTGCGTCGACGTGATGTCGAATTCCAGGTAGCCGCGGTTCAGGTAGAACGAGCGCAGCTTCTCGAGGTCGGCGTTGAGCTTGGTGCGCGAATAGCGGTCGGACTTGGTGTACCAGGTCAGCCAGCCGCCGGTCGTCAGGTCCATCTGGTCGATCAGCTTGGACTCCGAGAACGCCTTGCTGCCGATGATGTGGATGTCGCGGATGTGGGCGACGTCGCCCTCGGTCACCTTGAACGTGATGTTGACCCGGTTGCGCTCCAGCGGCGTGACGGTCGTGACGACCTCCGCCGCGTACAGGCTGCGACCCAGGTACTGGCGCTTGATCTCCTGCTCCGCGCGGTCGGCCAGCGCCTTGTCGAACGGCAGGCCCTCGCCGATGCCGGCGTCCTTCAGCGCCTTCGTGAGCGTGTCCTTGTCGAACTCCTTCGTGCCCAGGAAGTTCACCGACGCGATCGTGGCGCGCTCGTCGACGATGACGACCACCACGTCGCCCTCGACATCGATGCGCACGTCCTTGAACAGGCCGGTCGCGAACAGCGCGCGCAGCGCCGCGGCGGCCTTGTCGTCGGTGTAGCTGTCGCCGACGCGGAACGGCAGCACCGAGAACACGCTGCCCGGATCCGTCCGCTGCAGGCCTTCGACGCGGATGTCGCGGATCGTGAACGGATCGATCGCCAGTGCGGCTCCAGGCAGAACGGCGCCCGCGAGGACCACGCAGGCAGCGACAGGGCGCATCAGGCTCGGGAAGAGAGAAGACATCGGGTGTTTATTGCTGGCCCAGGTGGCGAGCCACGTCGTTGGAAAGGGCGAGAGACATCAGCAGCAGGATGGCGAGAACCCCGCCGATCTGCAGCCGGGTCTGCCATAGCGCGGAGACCGGGCGGCCGGTCGCACCCTCGAAGAGATAATACAGCAGGCGCCCCCCATCGAGGACGGGCAGCGGCAGCAGGTTCAGGACGCCGAGACCCACGCTGATCTCGGCGAGGAACAGCACGAAGTCCATGAAGCCGTGGCTGATCGACTGCTCCGCGGCGTCGGCGATCGAGATCGGTCCGGACAGGTTCTTCACCGACATCCGGCCCGTCAGCATGCGGCCGAACAGGCGCACCTGCAGGCCTGCGCGATCCCAGGTCTGCGCGACGCCGAACCACAGCGATGCGCCAAGTCCGTCGCGCACGAGCTGCTGCGCCGGCGGCTCGCCGACCTCGGCCTCGACGCGCCCGAAATGCCGGTCCCCGTCGGCCACGACGAGCGGCGTGACCACCAGCGAGACCGGCTCGCCCGCGCGCAGCACCTGCACCTGCAGCGGATGCGCCTGGCCGTCCGCCGCCGAGCCGCGGATGCGCTGCAGCAGCTCGTTGCGGTCCGCGATCGGATGGCCGTCGATGGCGGTGACGAGGTCGCCCTTCCTCAGGCCGGCGCGCGCCGCGGGGCCGTCCGCCTGCACGCGCCCGAGCACCGGCCGCACGTACACGCCGAGGCCGAGGCGCGCGAACACGTCGGCGTCGATCTCGGTCTTGCCAAGCGAAGGCAACGGCAGCGTCAGGGTGCGCTCGCCCGCGCCGTCGGGCGCGCGCACGCGCAGCAGCAGCGGGCGCTGGTCCATCAGCGCCACGGCGACGTTCTCGTAGATGTCCTCGTCGGAAC
>DASVLN010000871.1:0-3122 GCA_036384855.1 Burkholderiaceae bacterium
TCCCAGCCCTCGCGCACCGGGTGGCCCGGCCACAGGCAGGGCGCGGGCGGCACGAGGCCGTAGCGCGCATAGTCGAAGCCGATCGCGTCGCCCGGATCGCTGCCCTCGGCGCGCGCCGCGACGGGGGCGGCGGCGCGGGCCTGCCGGGCGGTGGACTTGACGGCGCGCTTGCCGGAGGCGAAGTTGAAGGCGGCCTGGCTCATGATGCGTCCTCGGTTCGTCTGGAGTGTGAAGCCAGTGTGGCGCTCCACAAGCTCATACGATGAGCCAGGTACGGCAAAATACTTGCCACCATGGATCGCACCGAACGCTTCTATCGCATCGAGCTGCTCATCAAGCGCCAGTCCGGCGTCAGCTTCGAGCAGCTGCTGGCCGAGCTCGAGGTCTCGCCCGCCACGCTCAAGCGCGACCTGCAGTACCTGCGCGACCGCATGGACGCCCCCATCGTCTACGCGCGCGACGAGAACGTCTACCGGTTCGCGGACGGCGCCGGCGTCACCACGCAGGTGGCGGGCCGCACGGGTCTCGTGAAGCAGCACGAGCTGCCCGGCGTCTGGTTCAGCGAGAAGGAGCTGCACGCCCTGCTGACGATGCACCAGCTCATCGCCGGCCTGGACGACGGCGGCGTGCTCGGGCGCCACCTGCAGCCGCTGCTGGACAAGCTGCACGGCATGCTGGGCGCGAGCGGCGACGAGGCGCAGGCGCTCATGCGCCGCGTGCGCATCGCCAACCCGGCGCGGCGCCCGGTGCCCAGCCGCTTCTTCGAGGAGGCCGTGAGCGCGGTGCTGAGCCGCCGCCGCCTCGCGATCACCTACTACACGCGCGGCAAGCGGGCGGAGTCCGAGCGCGTGCTGTCGCCGCAGCGGCTGCTCCACTACCGCAACACCTGGTACCTCGACGCCTGGTGTCACGCGAGCGAAGGCCTGCGCCGCTTCGCCCTCGACGCCGTGCGCGCGGCCAAGGTGCTCGACGAGCCGGCACGCGACCTGCCGTTGTCCAAGGTGGAGTCGGAGCTGGACCAGGGCTACGGCATCTTCGGCGGCGCGCGGCTGCGCTGGGCGACGCTGCACTTCACGGCCGAGGCCGCGCAGTGGGTCGCGCAGGAGGAATGGCACCCGCAGCAGCAGCTGAAGGCGCAGGCGGACGGCTCGCTGCGCATGCGGCTGCCGTACTCCGATCCGACGGAGCTCGTGATGGACGTGCTGCGCCACGGCCCCAACGTGCGCGTCGTCGCGCCGGCGGAGCTCGCGCAGCAGGTGCGCTCGCAGCTGGAGCGAACGCTCGCGGCCTACGGGCGCGTCGAGGCGGGCGTCGAGGCGGACTGAGGAGTCGCGAGATGAACAAGGCCTTCACCAGGGAATCCGACGCGGCGGACGACGACGATGACGACGCCGGCCTGCCGCCGCTGCCCGCGGGGGGCAAGAACTACATCACGCCGCAGGGCCAGGCGCGCCTGCGCGCCGAGCTGCTCGGACTGATCGACGACGAACGGCCCAAGGTGGTCGAGGTCGTGCACTGGGCCGCCTCCAACGGCGACCGCAGCGAGAACGGCGACTACATCTACGGGAAGAAGCGCCTGCGCGAGATCGACCGCCGCATCCGCTTCCTCATCAAGCGGCTGGACATCGCGGTCGTCGCCGATCCGTCGGCCCATTTCGGCAGCGACCAGGTCTTCTTCGGCGCCACCGTCACCTATGCCAACGAGGCGGGCGACGAACGCACCGTCACGATCAAGGGCATCGACGAGGTCGACCCGCTTCAGGGCGAGGTCAGCTGGATCTCGCCGATCGCGCGCACCCTGCTCAAATCGCGCGAGGGCGACACGCTGCAGCTGGTGACGCCCGGCGGCGTCGAGACGATCGAGGTCGTCGCCGTGCGCTATCCAGCGCCCGGAACCGCCGCGCCGCATTGAAGGAACCATGAACGCCACGAGCCCGTCCACGATCCGATCCCTCCTCGCCGCGCTGGCGCTCGCCGCGTCCGCGGGCGTCGCGCCGGCCGCATCCGCGTCGCCGAAGCCGGCCTCGATCCCGGTCTACGGCTACCGCGTCGTCCACGCCTATCCGCACGACCTCAACGCCTTCACGGAAGGCCTGTTCTACCTGGACGGCTACCTGTACGAGAGCACGGGCCTCGAGGGGCGCTCGTCGGTGCGCAAGGTCAAGCTCGAGACCGGCCAGGTCGTCGACCGCGCCAGCCTGCCCCCGGACATCTTCGGCGAGGGCATCGCCGCCTGGGGCGACAAGCTGGTCGGCCTGACCTGGAAGAACCAGGTCGGCTACGTGCTCAAGCTCGATGGCTTCGACACCCTCGGCGAGTTCCACTATCCCGGCGAGGGATGGGGCCTGACGCACGACGACACGGAGCTCGTGATGAGCGACGGCACGTCCGACATCCGCTTCCTCGACCCGTCGACGCTGCGCGAGACGCACCGCATCCACGTCACCGCGGACGGCAGGCCGGTCGACCAGATCAACGAGCTGGAGTGGGTCGAGGGCGAGATCTACGCCAACGTCTGGCAGACCGACCGCATCGCCCGCATCGACCCGAAGACGGGTCACGTCGTCGGCTGGATCGACCTGGCCGGCCTGCTGCCGAAGGCCGACTACATCCCGAACCACACCGACGTCCTCAACGGCATCGCCTACGACCCGGCAGGCAAGCGCCTGTTCGTCACCGGCAAGATGTGGCCGAAGCTGTTCGAGATCGCGCTCGTGAGGAAGGCCGCGGCGCGCTGACGGGGACGTCAGCCGGGCCGGACGCCGGCCAGGTGGCCGATGACGTCCCGGATCCCGCTGCCCACCGCGGCGCCCAGGCCCGCGGCTGCGCGTCGGCCGATGGCCTCGTCGAGCGAGAAGGCGGGGTCGTCGGTGCGGCCCTGCAGGGTGAAGCGCAGGTCGAGGCGGTCGTCGCGGGTCAGCGCGGCGAGCAGCGCGCGATGGCCGAGGCCGGCCAGCGGGGCCGGGCGGTCGTCGAAGGCGAGGCCGGTGACGACCAGGTGGCCCGGGGTGTGCAGCATGCGGTGGGCGACGCGGATGTCGAGGTCGAGGTCCATGCGTCCGGCGCGCGCGGGCCGGTGCGTGAAGGGCTCGACCCAGGGCCGCAGGCCGGCGAGCGCGACG
>DASVLN010000872.1:0-1827 GCA_036384855.1 Burkholderiaceae bacterium
CTACGGCCTGCACGAGGAAGGCTTCGCGGGCGTGCTGCGCGAGGCCGAGCCCGGCGCCGCGCGCGCGCTCAAGGAGCTGCTGCCGCGCCCGCCGCGCGCGCCGCGCGACTTCAAGGCGGCCGTGGCGCCCAATTGGTGGCATGTCGAGACCATCGCCAGCCGGCTGCACCTGACCAGCCTGCGCGCGGTGCTGGACGTCTTCGTCGACCAGCTCAAGCTCGACGACGCGCACTTCGCGGTCGCCGAGCTCGACCAGATGCTGGCGCTCGCCGCGGAGCTCGATCGCAACGCCGCCACGCTGTCGCTGCGGCAGCGCTTCATCTATGCCCAGGCGCCGGTGGACACCCGCACCGAGACCCTCGTGCAGGCCTTCCTCGAATGGACCTGGCACCACGCCACCAGCGGCAGCGTGCCGGCGCCGTGGTTCCTGTCCGAGGTCGACCAGCACAGCCGCCTGGACACGATGGAGAAGGCGCTGCGCGCTTGCACGCTGTGGCTGTGGCTCGACCTGCGCTTTCCCGGCATCTACGGCAGCGTCGAGGAGGTGCTGGACCTGCGCAGCCGGCTCAACGACGGCATCGAGCGCCACCTGAAAGGCAAGAAGCCGCTGTGGCAGCGCGGCGGGAGGCGCTGACGCACGCCCGCGACGCCTAAGCATTCCTTAGCACATCGCCCAGTCAAAGTACAGACCATCGCGCCCTGACATGTTCCGGGACGATCGATGGCGACGCTGGCGAAGCGACTGAAGGAGGCACGGCTGCGCGCCGGCCTCACGCAGGCGCGGCTGGGCGTGCTGGCCGGGATCGACGAGGCGTCCGCCAGCGCGCGCATGAACCAGTACGAGCGCGGCAAGCACGAGCCGGACTGGCTCACCGTGCAGCGACTCGCGCAGGCGCTCGCGGTGCCGGTGGCCTACCTCTACGCCGAGGACGACGCGACCGCGGAGCTGCTGCTGCTGTTCCACGCGCTGCCGCTGGAGGCGCGCGAGGAGGCCGTCGCGGACTTCCGCAAGCGGCTCGAGTGAGACGGGGCTCCGGCCGGCAGCCGGAAGGCGTCGCCCGGCTTCGGGTGCTGCTCGCGGCGCGGTAAGGCCGGATCCCGGACGCTACCGGATCGCATGCTGCGCCGGGCCGGCCGCGTCCTGCGCGCAATGCTCGACGAAGCGCCGCAGCGTGCGCGAGAACTGCTTGCGCGCGTGGTGCACGAGGTAGAAGCGGCGCACGAGGCGCGGCAGGGTGGTGCGGACCTCGACGAGGCGGCCGAGCGCCAGCAGGTCGCGCACCGCGAAATGCGACAGGCAGGTGACGCCGAGGCCCTCGACCGCGGCCTGCTTGATCGCCTCCGTGCCGCCGAACCGCAGGCCCTCGCGAAGCTGGTGCAGGTGCGGCAGCAGCGCGTGCTCGACGGCCTCGCGCGTGCCCGAACCCGGCTCGCGCAGCAGCCAGTCGGCCTGGCGCAGCGCGCCGACGCCCAGGCGCCGCCCCGGGTCGCCCTGCAGTAGCGGATGGCCGGGCGCGCAGACGATGGCCAGCGTCTCCTCGCGCCAGGGCTGCGCATGCACGCCGGGCTCGTGGCAGGGGCCCTCGATGAAGCCGACATCGACCTCCAGCCGCGCGACCGCGGCCGCGATGTCGCCGGTGTTGGCGATGCGCACGTCGACCTGCGCGCCCGGCCAGGCGCGGCGCCAGGACGCGATGAGCGCAGGCAGCAGGTAGTTGCCGATCGTCGTGCTCGCGCCCACGCGCAGCGGCGCCGCGCCGGGCGGCTCGCCCTCGGGCAGCCCGATGCCGAACTCGCGCTCGATGCCGGTCGCGCCATCGAGCACCG
>DASVLN010000873.1:0-2905 GCA_036384855.1 Burkholderiaceae bacterium
CGGCGGCGGTGGCGGCGGCGGCGGCGGTGGCGGCAACGGCGTCGACTGGCACCCGGCCAGGATCGCGGCGAGCGCGAACAGGGCGGCCAGCGACGACGCGCGTCCCGGCGGGTGCGGCGTCGGGCACGAGGAGGAAGGGTCAGTCGTTGACATGGGGGAGCTCGATTCGGAAATGGGCGCCGGGCCCGTCGGGCAGCAGCTCGACGCGGCCGCCGTGCGCCTCGACGTACTCGCGCACGATCGCCAGGCCGATGCCGGTGCCGCGGACGGCGCCTTCGGGCTGCACCTCGCCGCGGAAGAACGGCTCGAAGATGCGGGCCCGGTCGGCCGCCGCGACGCCCGGGCCCTGGTCCTGGAGATCGATGCGCACCAGCCCGCGCTGCGAGGCGAGGCGGATGAAGATCGTGGCGCCGACGGGGCTGAAGCGTATCGAATTGGACAACAAGTTGCCCAGCGCCGCCGAAAGCTTCTCCGCGTCGACCGCCAGCGGCTCGGCCTCGCCGTCGAGCTCGATGGTCAGCTGGCGGGCCTGCCACTGCAGGCGCTGCTCCTCGATGAGGGCGTGCAGCAGCGCGCGCAGGTCGGTGCGGCGACGGTCGAGCCGTCGGGCCTCGAAGGCGGCGGCGTTGAAGCGCAGCAGCGCCTCGATCTGGCCTTGCAGCACCGCGGTGTTGTGGCCGAGGATGCGCGCGATCTCGCGCTGGTCGGCGGTCATCGGGCCGGCGACGCCGTCCTCCAGCAGCGCCACGCCCTCGCGCAGGGCGGCCAGCGGCGTCTTCAGCTCGTGCGAGGTGTAGCGCAGGAAGCGCGCCTTGTCCTCGTCGAGCTCCTTGAGCCGCAGCCGCAGCCACTCGAGCCGCTGGCCGATGGTGCGCAGGTCGCTCGGGCCGCGGATGACGACGCGCTGGTCCATGCGGTTGGCGCCCATCGCGAGGATCGCGCGCTCCAGCCGCTTGAGCGGCCGCGTGAGCCAGACGCCGAACGCGATCGCCAGCAGCGCGGCGAGCACGATCGCGCCGAGCACCTGCTGGCCCACGGTGGCGCGGCCGTCCTCGAGCTCCGCCTGCAGGCGCTCGTTGCGCTGCTCGTCGCTCGTGCGCACGACCTCGGCGATCTCGGCGTTGAGGCGGTCGAGCGTGCGGAACGCCGGCCCGAGCGCATCGGAGCGCGCCTGCGCCGAGGCCTTGGTGCCGCCCAGCTGGTCCTTGATCGCGGGCAGCTGCGCGAGCCATTCCTGCGCGAGCGCGGGCGGCAGGTCGTTGCGGCGCATCTCGGCCAGCAGGCGCGTGGCCTCCTCCGAGGCGCCCGCGAAGCCGCGCAGCAGCGACGGGTCGTCCAGCACGATGTACTGCCGCGCGCTGCGCTCCATCGCGACGCGCAGGTCGACGAGCTGGCGCGAGTCGTTCGTCAGCACCAGGGCGCGTTCGGTGGCCGCGCGGCTGCGCGCCATCACGCGCTCGAGCGTGAACAGCCCCTGCAGCGACGCGGCCGCCAGCAGCCCCGCGATCAGCAGGAAGGCGGCGAGCAGCGTCTGGCGAAACGAGGGTCGGAACAGGGCCATGGGCGAGGGCGGGGCGCGGCGGCGCGGGCGCCATTGTCACTTGTCGTCGGACGAAGGGTGCGCGGCCGGGCGCGGCGTACAGTTCCGGCGCCCGGTGGACGGGCCTTGCGGGGACGATGCGACCATGGAAGCGCTCAAGGGGTTGAAGGTGCTGGAGCTCGGGCAGCTGATCGCGGGCCCGTTCGCCGGCAAGACGCTCGCCGAGTTCGGCGCCGACGTCATCAAGGTCGAGCCGGCCGCACCCGGCGATCCGCTGCGCCAGTGGCGCCTGCTGCGCGAGGGCACGTCGGTGTGGTGGGAGGTGCAGTCGCGCAACAAGCGCTCGGTGTGCCTGGACCTGCGCACGCCCGAGGGCCAGTCCGTCGCCCGCGCGCTCGCGGCCGAGGCCGACGTGCTGATCGAGAACTTCAAGCCCGGCACGCTGGAGGGCTGGGGCCTCGGCTGGGAAGCGCTGCACGCGCTCAACCCGAAGCTGATCATGCTGCGCATCTCGGGCTACGGCCAGACCGGCCCCTACCGCGACAAGCCGGGCTTCGGCGTGATCGGCGAGGCGATGGGCGGCCTGCGCCACCTCACCGGGGAGCCCGGGCGCGTGCCGGTGCGCGCCGGCATCTCGATCGGCGACACGCTGGCCGCGCTGCACGGGGTGATCGGCGTGCTCGTCGCGCTGCACCACCGCGTCGCGCATGGCGGCGAGGGCCAGGTCGTCGACGTCGCGCTGTACGAGGCCGTCTTCAACGTGATGGAGAGCCTGGTGCCCGAGCACGACGCGTTCGGCGTGGTGCGCGAGCGCGCCGGCAGCGCGCTGCCCGGCATCGCCCCGACCAACGCCTATCCGTGCAACGACGGACAGTACGTCGTGATCGGCGGCAACGGCGACAGCATCTTCCGCCGCCTGATGCACGCGATCGGCCGACCCGACCTCGCCGACGACCCGGCGCTGAAGCACAACGACGGCCGCGCGAAGCGCAGCGGCGAGCTCGACGCCGCGATCGCCGCGTGGACGTCGGTGCGCTCGCGCGACGAGGCCCTCGCGGTGCTCGACGAGGCGCGCGTGCCGGCGGGCAAGATCTACTCGGTGGCCGACATCGCGGCCGACCCGCAGTACGCGGCGCGCGGGATGATCGTCGACACGCCGACCTCCAACGGCCTGCCGCTGAAGGTGCCCGGCATCGTCCCCAAGCTGAGCGCGACGCCCGGCGGCATCGCCCACGCCGCGCCGCGGCTCGGGCAGCACGACGCCGACCTCGCGCGCGGCGAGGGCTGGCCCGCGCGGCGCGACTGAGGATCGGCGACGAGGTTCGCATCGTGCACCCGCGCCGGGGCGCGGCGCATGGGCATGCG
>DASVLN010000874.1:0-2989 GCA_036384855.1 Burkholderiaceae bacterium
CTGCGCGTACATCTCGCGCAGGTCGCGCTCGCAGCCGCACAGGACGAGCGCGGCCAGGCCCAGCGCGAGCAGACCCGGGCGCCTCATGCCGGCACCTCCGCGCGCCGCAGCGCCTGCGTGGCGTCGAGCAGGCCGTGGGCGCCGGGCTCGTCCCAGGCCGGGTCGTCGCGCCGCAGCACGAGGAAGAAGCGGTTGCGCGACGCGAGCTCGAAGTCGGGCGCGTCGAAGACCGGATGCGCGAGCCGCGGCAGGCGGTTGGCGGCGAGCACGCCGAAGAAGGCGGCGAATGCCGCGCCGAGCACCGCGAGCTCGAAGGTCACGGGCACGAACATCGGCCAGCTGTGCAGCGGGCGTGCGCCGAGGTTCTCGGGATAGCTCACGACCGCCGAGTACCACTGCAGGAAGTACCCCCCGATGCCGCCGACGAGTCCGCCGCAGAACGTGACCAGCGGCATGCGCGTGCGCCGGAAGCCCAGCGCCTCGGGCAGGCCCTCGATCGCGTAGGGCGCGTAGGCTTCGGCGTGCGCGTAGCCGGCGTCGTGCGCGGCCTGCGCGGCGGCGACGAGCGCCTCGGCGGTCGCGTACTCCGCCATCAGCCCCCAGGACGACGCGGGCGCAGCGCTCATGACTCCTCCTTCACGAGCTCGCGCATCTCCGAGATCGAGATCGCAGGCAGCAGCCGGATGAACACGAGGAACAGCCACGCGAACATGCTGATCGAGCCCAGCAGGAACAGCCAGTCCCAGCGCGTCGGGACGAACACGCCCCACGCCGAGGGCATGAAATCGTGGTGGGTGCTCTGGACGACGATCGTCACGCGCTCCATCCACATGCCCAGGTTGACGACGAGCGACAGCGCGAACAGCAGCGCCGTGCTGCGCCGCGCGCGCCGCCACCACAGCACCTGCGGGGCGAGGACGTTGCAGGCCATCATGAACCAGTAGACCGGCGCGTACACGCCGGTGAAGCGGTCGACCGTCATCGCCACCTCGTAGCGGTCGCCGCTCCAGAACGCCGTGAAGATCTCGCAGGCGTAGCCGTAGCCGACGAAGGCGCCGGTGGCCAGCAGCACCTTGGCGGCGTGGTCGAGGTGCGTCTCGGTGATGAAGTCCTGCAGCTTGAACGCGCGCCGCAGCGGGATCGCGAGGGTGAGCACCATCGCGAAGCCCGAGAACAGCGCGCCGGCGACGAAGTAGGGCGGGAAGATGGTCGAGTGGTAGCCGGGGGTGTTGCCGATCGCGAAGTCCATCGCGACGACCGAGTGCACCGATACCACCAGGGGTGTCGCGATGCCCGCCATCAGCAGGTAGGCCGATTCGTGGCGCGCCCAGTGCCGCGCCTCCCCGCGCCAGCCCAGCGCAGCGAGCCCGTAGGCGACCCGCTTGAAGCGGGTGCGCGCGCGGTCGCGCATCGTCGCGAGGTCGGGCAGCATGCCCAGGTACCAGAACAGGGCGGAGACGACGAGGTAGGTCGAGATCGCGAACACGTCCCACACGAGCGGGCTGCGCCACTGCGGCCACAGGTTCATCTTGTCGGGGTAGGGCGCGAGCCAGTACGCGAACCAGGGTCGGCCCAGGTGCAGGATCGGGTAGAGCCCGGCCATCGTGGCCGCGAACAGCGTCATCGCCTCGGCGAAGCGGTTGATGGACGTGCGCCACTTCTGCCGCAGCAACAAAAGGATCGCCGAGATGAACGTGCCGGCGTGCCCGATGCCGATCCACCAGACGAAGTTGGCGATCGCGAAGCCCCAGGCGACCGGGATGTCGACGCCCCAGATGCCGACGCCCTTGTAGAACAGCCACGCCATCGCCGCCAGGTAGATGAGCGTGCCGGCCAGCGTCGCGCAGAACGCGAGCAGCCAGCGGCGGCCGAGCGGACGCTCGAGCACCAGCCCCGCGATCTTGTCGGTGACGCTCGCGTAGCCCCAGCCGGCGCGCAGGACGTCGCTGTCGTGGGAGACGGGAGGCGTCGTCACGATTCGTCCTTGGGCGGGCCCACGCGCGCCAGGTAGGTCGTGCGCGGCCGCGTGCCGAGCTCGCCCAGCATCGCGTAGTGGCGCGGGGAGGCCTTGCTGCGCACGACCTCGCTGCGCGGGTCGTCGAGGTCGCCGAAGCGGATCGCGCGCGTCGGGCAGGCGGTCTGGCAGGCGGTTGCGACGTCGCCGTCGGCGATGGGCACGCCCTCGCGCTCGCTGCGCTGGCGCGCGCGGGCGACGCGCTGCAGGCAGTAGGTGCACTTCTCCATCACGCCGCGCCGTCGCACGGTGACCTCGGGGTTGCGCTGAGCCTTCAGCGTCTCGGTGTCGTTGTCCGAGTACTGCAGGAAGTTGAACCGCCGCACCTTGTACGGGCAGTTGTTGGAGCAGAAGCGCGTGCCGACGCAGCGGTTGTAGACCTGGAGGTTCAGCCCCTCGCTGTCGTGCACGGCGGCGCCGACCGGACAGACGACCTCGCACGGCGCCTCTTCGCAATGCATGCACGGCACGGGTTGGAAGATGCTCCGGGCCGCATCGCCGTCGGGCGGCGCGTCGTCGTAGCGGTCCACGCGGATCCAGTGCATCACGCGGCCGAGCGCGACCTGGTCGCGGCCGACGACCGGGATGTTGTTCTCGGCCTGGCACGCGACGGTGCAGGCGTTGCAGCCGATGCAGGCGTCGAGGTCGATCGTCATCGCCCACGCGTGAACGGGGCTCGCGAACGGCGGATAGACGCTTGCGCGCGGCGGCTCCGGCGGCATCGCCTCGCCGGGCGCCAGCGTGCGCGCGAGCTCACGCTCGTGCTGCACGGTCTCGTGCTGGGTGAGGGCGAAGTCGTGGCGGCGGCCCAGCGGGTGCAGCTCGATGGGGGCGATCCGCGCCGCGCCCGGACGCAGCGCGTAGCCGTCGAAGCCGACGCGGTCGCCCACGCGTCCGGCACGACGACGGCCCAGCCCCAGCGGCACGGTCACGACCTCCTCGGCCTGGGCGGCGACGATGCGCACGGGCGCCTCG
>DASVLN010000875.1:0-10737 GCA_036384855.1 Burkholderiaceae bacterium
GCCGCGGCCGGCGAGGTCGCGCGCAAGCACGTCCACCGCGATGCGCGCCTGGCGCCCGAGCACGGCCGTCGCGCGCGCGAGCGTCTCGACCGCGAGGCTGCCCAGCAGCTCGGCCGTCAGGCGCCCGAAGCCGGCGCGCACCTCGCGCATGTCGGCCTTGAGATTGGACAGGTGCGCCAGCAGCCCGAGCGTGTCCCAGGTCGCGCCGAGCGCGGCCAGCGCCTCGCGGTGGTCGTTGAGCGCCGGCATGTGGCGCGCGAACGGCGCCACCTGGTCGGGGAACTCGATGCCTTTGTAGAGCGCCATCGCGGCGCATGTTAGGGCGCGCCGCAGGGGGCGTCGAGTCGGGTCGACTACCGGTCAGCCCGTGGTCAGCCCGAGGAAGTGGTCGAGCATGTGGAAGTGGTCGTCGTGGAACTGGTCTTCCAGTGCCGGCAGCTCGCCGATGGGCACCCATTCGACCGCGGCGGCGTCGTCGTCGGCGCGCGCCTCGGGCAGGTCGCGCTCGCCGAGATCGAAGTAGTGCGCATGCGTGATGGTGCGGCCGCGCTGGCTGCGGTCCGGGTGGTCGAACACGGCGACCTCGCGCAGCGCGGCCTTCCAGGACTCCTCGAGCAGCACGAGGTGCGTCTCCTCCTCGAGCTCGCGCAGGCAGGACTGCCAGCAGGTCTCGCGCAGCTCGATGAAGCCGCCCGGCACCGCGAGCAGGCCGCGGCCTGGCGCCTTGCCGCGGCGGATCAGCAGCACGTGTCCGTCGCAGCGCACGACGGCGTCGACCGTCACGAAGACCGGCGGGTACGGCGCCGCGCGCCAGGCCTCGCGGTAGGCGCGCAGCATGCGCCACTCGGCCGCGAGCTCGGCCAGGAAGGGCAGCCGCGCCCAGGCGCGCAGGAAGGCGATCGTCGACGGCGGGACCTGGTCGACGAGGCTCGCGAGCGCGGGCTCGAGCGCGTCGGGGGCGTGCGCGTCCTCGGGCACGCTCGCGAACAGGGCGTCGCGCAGGTGCGTGCCGCCGGCGTCGCCGAGCCTGGGAACGGACTCGAGCCGCCAGCCCGGGAAGGCCCGCAGGTAGCCGCTGGTCGCGTCCTTGAAGTGGCCGACCAGCACCACCGAGGCGGTCGGCGGCAGCGACTGCGCGAAGAGCTCCGCGTCGACGCCCGCGCGCACCGCGGCGACCCAGCGCGCCTCGTCGTAGTAGTCGCGCACCGGCAGGAAGCGCACGCGCTCGCGCTCGCCCTCGGGCAGCGCCAGGCGCAGCATCTCGGCGCGCTCCGTCCAGGTGAAGGGGTTCTTGGGCGAGCGCGCCTGGTGCGCCGAGCCGATCACGACGATGCAGCGCGGCGCCGCGGCGAGCGCGTGCCGCAGCAGCGCGAGGTGGGCGGCGTGGCAGGGCTGGAAGCGGCCGACGAGGACCGCGACGTCGGCGCGGGCAGCGGCGGTGACGGTGACGGTGGCGGTTGCGGTCAAGGGCGTGCCTCCTTCAGAACGTCTTCGCGGCGATGGGCATCTGCCGCCCGGTGCCGAACGCGCGCGGACGCACGCGCACGATCGGCGGCGCCTGGCGGCGCTTGTACTCGTTGCGCGCGATCATGCCGCGCACGCGCTGCACCAGGGCCTCGCCCTCGGGCGTGGCGCGCAGGTCGTCGACGAACTGCCGCGCGGCGTCGAACTCGCGCGCGGCGAGCCGGCGGCCCTCGATCAGCACGCGCAGGATCTGGTCCAGCACGGGATAGGGCGGCAGGCTGTCGACGTCGCGCTGGCCGGGGGCGAGCTCGGCGCTGGGTTCCTTGTCGATGATGGCTTGGGGGATCAGCTCGCGTCCCGCGGCCTCGTTGACGTGGCGCGAGAGCTCGAAGACCTCGGTCTTGTAGAGGTCGCCGATCAGCCCGAGGCCCCCGTTGGTGTCGCCGTACAGCGTGCAGTAGCCCACCGAGATCTCCGACTTGTTGCCGGTGGTCAGCAGCAGATGCCCGTACGTGTTGGAGTATTCCATCAGCGTGGTGCCGCGCACGCGCGCCTGGAGGTTCTCCAGCGGCAGGCCCTTCAGCGGCTCGCCGAAGGCCTGCGCGAACTGCGCCGCGAAGGCGTCGACCATTGGCGCGATCGGATGCGTGTGCAGCCGGACGCCGAGGTTGCGGCACAGCGCGACCGAGTCGTCGACCGAGCCCGCCGACGAGTACACGGAGGGCATGGTCACCGCGACGACGTTGTCCGCGCCGAGCGCGTCGGCCGCAAGCGCGATCGTCAGGGCGCTGTCGATGCCGCCGGAGGAGCCGACGACGGCCTTCGAGAAGCCGCAGCGGCGGGCGTAGTCGCGCAGGCCCAGCACGATCTGCGCGCGGTAGAAGGCCATCGTCGGCATGCCCGCAGGGGGTACCGGCGCCAGCGCCGTGCCGTCGGCGGCGGCGAAGCGGCCGTCCTCGAAGCGCAGCGTCGTGACGTCCTCGACGAAGCGCCGGGCCTCGAAGGTCACCGCGCCGCCGGCGTCGACCGCGAACGAGGCGCCGTCGAACACGAGCTGGTCCTGGCCGCCGACCTGGTTGACGTAGACGAGCGGCAGCCCGTGGCGGCGGCAGGCGTCGCCGAAGATCTGGTGGCGCGTCTCGCGCTTGCCGATCTCCGACGGGCTCGCGTTGATCGACACGACGAGGTCGGGCTGCGCGTCCGCGAGGCGCAGGAACGGGTTGACCGCGTAGTCGGCGCCGACGTCGTTCCAGCCGTCCTCGCAGATCATCAGCCCGACGCGCGAATCGCCCACGCGCAGGACGCGCGCGACGTCGGGGCCGGGCGCGAAATGGCGCGACTCGTCGAAGATGTTGTAGGTCGGCAGCAGCTGCTTGGCGTAGCGCAGCACGACTTCGCCGTCGCGCAGCACGAGCAGCGCGTTCTCGAGGCGCTTGCCGACGCCCTCGCGCGGCATCGGCGCGCCGACGATCCAGGCGAGGCCGGGCGTCTCGCAGGAGGCCGCGCGCAAGGCCTCGAGGCCGTGCGCGACGCGGACCAGGAACTCGGGCTCGTCGAGCAGGTCGCCCGGGTAGTAGCCCGTCAGCGAGAGCTCGGAGAACACCACCAGCCCGCTGCCGGCGGCCGCGGCCTCGCGCGCGGCGGCGGCCATGCGGGCGACGTTGCCGGCGATGTCGCCGACGGTGTAGTTCAGTTGCGCGATCGTGATCTTCAACATGGTGCTGGATTCCCGTCGGGTGTCAGGCCGGCTGCGCGATCTGGAAGACCTGGCGCAGGTAGGCGAGGAAGGTCTCGTCGTCGCACAGCGTCTTGCCGGGCGAGTCCGACAGCTTGGCCACCGGCTGGCCATTGCACTCGGTGAGCTTCATGACGATGTTCAGCGGCACGTGGCCGCAGTCGTTGCTCAGGTTGGTGCCGATGCCGAAGCCGAGCTGCGTGCGGGTCGCGAAATGGCGGTGCAGGCGGAATGCCGCCGGCAGGTCGAGGCCGTCGGAATAGACGAGCCGCTTCGTGCGCGGGTCGATGCGCAGCTTCGCGTAGTGCGCGAGCGCCTTCTCGCCCCAGTCGAACGGGTCGCCCGAGTCGTGGCGCAGGCCGTCGAAGAGCTTGGCGAAGTAGAGGTCGAAGTCGCGCAGGAAGGCGTCCATGCCGACCACGTCGGTCAGCGCGATGCCGAGGTCGCCGCGGTACTCCTGCACCCAGTTCTCGAACGCGGCCTTCTGGAAGTCGCGCAGCCGCACGTCGAAGGCCTGGTACGACTGGAGGTATTCGTGCGCCATCGTGCCGATCGCCACCAGCCCCATCGTGCGGGCGAAGTGGACGTTGGACGTGCCCTTGAAGTGCTCGGGCGCCTCGCGCTGCAGCGTGCGCACGACTTCCTCGTGCCACGCGCCCGAGAAACGGCGGCGGATGCCGAAGTCGAAGAACTCGAACGGGCAGCCCTCCCGGCCGCCGCGCTCGGCGTCGTACTCGCGCAGCAGGGCGAGCTTGGCCCGCAGGCGACGGCGGCCCTCCTCGATCGCCGGAACCTGCTCGACGCGGCGGAAGTAGAGCTCGTTGACGATCTCGAGCACGTAGATCTCGAAGCCCATCACGTGCACCTGCGGGCCGCGGGCGACGATCTCCAGCGTGCGCCCGTCGGCGCCGGCGCGCGCCTGCACGAACTGGCGCTGGAAGTGGAAGATGCGCAGGTAGTCGACGAAGTCGCTCTTCATGTAGCGCAGGCCGCCGAGGTAGGCGACCTCGTCGTCCGTGAAGCGCAGCGAGCACAGGTGGTCGAGCTGCTCGTTGACCTCGTCGACGAGCAGCGCCAGCGGGAACGCGGGCTGGTTGCGGCACGTGAAGCGGTATTCCGCCTGCGCCGCCGGGTGGCGGTGCAGCATGGTCTGCCACATCGTGAACTTGTAGAGGTCGGTCTCGAGCAGGCTGTGGATGACGGGGATCATGGCGGCGATTCTCGTGCGTCGCGAAAGACGATGGGATCAGGCGGTGGCGGCGATGGCTTCGACCAGGGCGAGCGCCTCGGCCGAGGTCATGAGCCGCACGCCGAGTGCGCGCATCTGCGCGAAGAACTCGCCCTGCTGCGCCTCGAAGCCGCCGACCGGGCTCATGCAGTCGGTCAGCAGCACGACGCGTTCCGGGCGGCCGGAGGGCAGGTTGGCGACGAGGTGCTCCGTCGTGGCGCGGACGCAGTGGCTGGACGCCTCGCCCGCGACGAGCAGCAGCTGCGCGCGGTCGAGCGCCTCCAACAGGGCCGTGTTCAGCAGCGTGTGCGGGTCGTCCGCGTCGGGCACCTCGGCCTGGATGGCGCTGTAGTGCTCGGTCCACGGGTTCTCGCCCTTGGTCACCTTGCGCACGCCGCGCAGCGTCGCGCGCTCCCAGGCGTTGTAGGCGGCGCGCACGTCGGCGTGGACGTCGTGGCCCCAGGTGCCGATCTCGCAGTGCACGGGCCAGACCATCAGCACGTAGCGCCCACGGGCCTCGAGCGCGTCGAGGTAGGCCAGCGTGCGCGGCAGGGCGGCAGCGTCGCGCGGCGCGAACTCGCCGGCGCGCACCTGGGCCGCGGTGATCGGCGTGAACGGCGCGACCGCGCCGCCGTCGCCGCGGCGCCAGAAGGTCGGGTGCGCGACGTCGACCTGGTGGTGCGAGTCGAGCGTGACGGTGATCTCGTCGATCGCCGGCCCGGCGGTGCGGATCAGGGCGGCAGTGCGCAGCATGTCGGCATGCCCACCGGCCACCGGCAGCGCGGGGGCGACGGGTGCGCCCGTGAGCGGATCGAGCGGGCGGTAGGCGGCCGGGACGTCGCAGAAGTCGTTCTGCGGGTCGATGACCAGGAGCTGGACGTTGCGGGTCATGGTGGTTTCCTCTGGTGTGTCCGTGGACGCACTATAGCGCATGAAGTTGGTCTGTACAACTTAATTCGGTCGACTCCCGCCTGGTGGCGCCCGGCGGAGATGCTTGACCCTGCGGAATTCCCTGGAATATGAAGTCAAACTGAAAAGTTAAACTTCCTTTCTGCGACAATGGCACGGATGAACAAGCCCGGCACCGGCCCAAGCTCCGACCGCCATGCGGATCGCCTGCACGTCCTCGCCGCCGACCTGCGCGTGCTGCTGGGCCGCCTGCGCCGGCGCCTGCGCGAGCAGACGGGCGGCGGCGAGCTGCCGCCGGCGCAGGTGGACGTGGTGCACCAGCTCGAGCGCGAGGGCGCGGCCACGATCGCGCAGCTCGCGCGCGCGCAGGGCATGCGGCCGCAGTCGATGGGCGCGAACGTCGCCGCGCTGGAGGCGGCGGGCTACGTCGCCGGCGCGCCCGACCCGGCCGACGGCCGCCAGACGCTGTGGTCGCTCACGCCCCACTGCATCGCGGTGATGAAGGCCGGCCGGGCGGCGCGCGAGGACTGGATCGCGCGCACCGTCCAGGATCACTTCAGCGCCGCTGAGCAGGCCGAGCTCGCGCGCGGCATCGCGCTGCTCAAGCGCATCGCGGACAGTTGAGGAATCCCCATGCCCATCACCATGCTCGATCCCCGCACCGCCCTCGTCGTCGTCGACCTGCAGAAGGGCATCGCCAGCGCGCAGACGGTCCCGCACGCCGCCGCCGAGGTCGTCGCCCGCGCCGCGCGCCTGGCCGAGGCCTTCCGTGCGGCGGGGCTGCCGGTCGTGCTGGTCAACGTCGACGGGATGGCGCCGGGGCGCACCGATCCGGCGCCGCCGCGGCCACCGTTTCCGCCCGGATGGGACGAGCTCGTGCCGGAGCTGGACGCGCAGGCGTCCGACCTGCGGGTGACCAAGCGCACGTGGGGCGCGTTCGCGCACACGACGCTCGAGGCCCAGCTGCGCGCGCACGGCGTCACGCAGGTCGTGGTCTGCGGCATCGCGACGAGTGCGGGCGTCGAGTCCACCGCCCGCGCCGCGCACGAGCTCGGCTTCAACGTGACGCTGCCGACCGACGCGATGGCCGACCGCAGCGACGAGGCGCACGAGGGCAGCGTCGCGCGCGTGTTCCCGCGCATCGGCGAGACCGGCCCCACGGCCGACGTCCTCGCCCTGCTGGCGCGGCGGGAGTGACGCGCGGATGAGCCTGCGGTCCACCTTCCGCTCGCTGCGCGGCTACAACTACCGCGCCTGGGCGATCGGCGCCTTCGTCTCCAACGTCGGGACATGGATGCAGCGCACCGCCCAGGACTGGATCGTGCTGACGGCGCTCACCGCCCACAGTGCGACGGCCGTGGGCATCGTGATGGCGCTGCAGTTCGGCCCGACTGCCGTGCTGCTGCCCTTCGCCGGCTTCGCCGCCGACCACTTCGACCGCCGCAAGCTGCTGTTCTGGACGCAGGGCGCGATGGGGGCGCTCGCGCTCGGGCTCGGGCTGCTGACCGTGACCGGCGTGGTCACGCTGTGGGAGGTCTACGCGTTCGCGCTCGCCCTGGGCGTCGCCACGGCCTTCGACGCGCCGGCGCGCCAGACCTTCGTCTCGGAGCTGGTCGGCGAGTCGGACCTGTCCAACGCCGTGGCGCTGAACTCGACCTCGTTCAACGCGGCGCGCCTGATCGGCCCGGCGGTCGCGGGCACGATGATCCACGTCCTGGGCTCGGGCTGGGTGTTCCTGCTCAACGCGGCGTCCTATGTCGCGGTGCTGGGGTCGCTGCGAGTGCTGCGCGTCGAGGAACTGCACCGCGGCGCCCGTGCCGCCCGCGCCCGCGGAAGCTTCGCCGAAGGCCTGCGCTACGTGCGCGGCCGGCCCGACCTCGTCGCGGTGCTGGCGATGCTTTTCCTGATCGGTACCTTCGGGCTCAACTTCCCGATCTTCCTGTCCACGATGTCGGTCATGGTCTTCCACGCCGGCGCGCGCGAGTACGGGCTGCTGACCTCGACGATGGCGGTCGGCTCCGTGCTGGGCGCGCTGCTGTCGGCCGGCCAGGAGCGCCCGCGCGCCGCGCTGCTGCTGGGCGGCGCGGCGGCCTTCGGCATCGGCTGCGCCATCGCGGCGCTGATGCCGGACTACTGGCTCTTCGGCGCGGTGCTGGTGGCGGTCGGGATCTCGGTGCAGGTTTTCAACACGACGGCCAACGCCACCATGCAGCTGTCCACCGATCCGGTGATGCGCGGGCGCGTGATGGCGCTGGTGATGGCGATCGCCCTCGGCGGCACGCCGATCGGAGCGCCGCTGGTCGGCTGGGTCGCCGACACCTTCGGGCCGCGCTGGAGCCTGGGCGTGGGAGCGGCTTCCGGGCTGCTCGCGGCGGTGGTCGGCGTGCGCTACCTCGTGCGGCACCGGCGCCTGAGCGTCCGGCTGGAGTCGGGGCGGCTGCGCTTCCGGCTCGCCCCGAGCGCGATCGCCGCCGCGGCGGCCGCCGTCGAGGCCGAGGCGTCGCGCTTCTGAGCCTTGCGCCCCGTGGCCGGCCGCTCCCGTCGCTTGCCGGCGTGGCGTACCCGCATCCGGATCGCGGCCTTCAGCCCGGCGACGGGCGGTTTCCAGTATCCTATCCTCCCCCACAGGATACGAAGCACGGCCGAGCCATGTCCCTCCATCCGTCGCATCCCGACATCGTCAAGCGCCTGAAGCGCGCCGAGGGCCACCTGCGCAGCATCGTCGCGATGCTGGAGGAGGGCCGCGACTGCCTCGAGATCGCGCAGCAGCTGCAGGCCGTCGAAAGCGCGGTCGGCAACGCCAAGCGCACGCTGGTGCACGATCACATCGACCACTGCCTGGAGCACGCGGTCGAGGGCGCGAGCGCGCGCGAGGCGATCCGCGAGTTCAAGGCGATCACGAAGTACCTCTGATGAACGATCTCACCTCCCTCCTGCAGCACGGCGGCAACGCCTGGCTGTTCCTGCCCACCGCGATCGTGCTGGGCGCGCTGCACGGCCTCGAGCCGGGACATTCGAAGACGATGATGGCCGCGTTCATCATCGCGGTGCGCGGCACGCTGGGGCAGGCGGTGCTGCTCGGGCTCGCGGCCACCGCCTCGCACACGGCCGTCGTGTGGCTCGTCGCGTTGGGCGGCCTGTACTTCGGCCAGCGCTGGGACGCCGAGGCGAGCGAGCCGATCCTGCAGCTCGTCTCCGCCGCGATCATCGTCGGCGTCGGCGCATGGATGGTGTGGCGCACCTCGCGCAACCAGGCGGCGTGCTTCTACGACCACGGCGACGCGGCGCACGGCCACGACCATGCGCACGACCACGCCCGCGACGACCGCGCGCGTGATCACCGCCATGACCACGCCCGCGCGCACGGCCCGGTGGCGCACGTGCACGGCGCGGCGTGCTCGCATGGCGACGACCACGACCACGACCACGACCACGACCACGACCACGACCACGACCCGGCGCCCGTCGCCACTGCGGACGACCCCCACGGCCACGGCGCCGACATCCAGCGCCGCTTCGCCGGACGCCACGTCACCACGGCGCAGATCGTGATGTTCGGGCTCACCGGCGGCCTGATCCCGTGCCCGGCGTCGATCACGGTGCTGCTGCTGTGCCTGCAGCTCAAGCGGCTGGCGCTCGGCGCGACGCTGGTGCTCGGATTCAGCATCGGGCTGGCGGCGACGATGGTGGCCTCCGGCGTCGTCGCGGCGATCGGCGTGAAGCATCTTTCGAAGCGCGCGGATGCCTCGGGCCGGCTGTCCGCACTGGCCGCGAAGGCGCCGTACCTGTCGGGCGGACTGATCCTTCTGGTCGGGGCGGTGCTCGCCTGGCAGGCGCTGCGCGCGATGGGGTGAGCATGCCCGGGTCGACGACGCCCCGGCTTGCCCCCGCCGTCGCGGTGGCCGCGCTGCCCGACGCGCTGCCCGACGCGCTGCCTTGAGCGCCACGCGCCGGCGACTCGACGGGGCGCGCGCCTTGCCGCGGCGAGGCATCCCTTGCCGCGAGCCCGCCATGCCCCACGCCAGCCATCACCCGACGAAGCCGAAGTCCCCGTCGCCACACCGCTGGTCGCAGCACGTCGCCGAGACCAGCGACGCGCTCGACCTGCCCAAGGACATGTTCAAGCAGTCCGACCCGAAGCGCATCGCCGCGGACCTCAAGCGTTCGGCGGAGCACAGCAGCCGCCGCCACGCCGAGCCGTACCGCTCGGCGATGTCGATGCTGACCTTCTACGTCAACCGCGCGGGCAAGACGCTCGGCGCGACGCAGAAGCGCCGGCTCGAGGCCGCCAAGGACGAGCTGCGCGCGCTCTTCGGCCGTCCGCGGCGCGACGCCTCGTCGTCCGGAGCGCGCAAGTGAAGTCGCCCGGCCACCGGCAGCATCCCGGGCACCGGGTGCTCGAGCGCGGCATGCCCGGCCGCCTGCAGGCGTGCGTCGGCGGCGACGTGCTCGCCGAATCCGACGATGTCCTCGAGGTCGACGAGGACGGCAATCCGCCGCGCTACTACTTTCCGCGCGGCGACGTGCGCGCGCAGGCGCTGCAGCGCACGGCTTCGCCGACGCACTGCCCGTACAAGGGCGACGGCGTGCTGTTCGCGGTGCGCCTGGGCGACGGCACGACCGTCGCCGACGGCGCCTGGAGCTACGAGCAGCCCTACGACGAGCACGCGGCGCTGAAGGACCGGGTCGCGTTCTGGAGCGAGAAGTTCGAGAACATCGAGTTCAAGGCCGTGCCCTGACCGGCGTCAGAACTTGACCTGCAGGCCCACGCTCGAGGTGAGGTCGGACTGGTACATCGTGCCGCGCGTCACCGAGAAGTCGAGCTGCGTCGACTTCGAGCTCGCGTAGGTCGCACCCGCGTGCACCTGGGCGGTCGAGTTCTCGATCAGGTTGCCCGGCGAGATCTTCTCGCCCGAGACCTCGATGAAGCTGCGCCAGTGCGCGGGCGGCGCGTGCGGATCGAGCGTGCTCGCCTGCAGGCCGGCGACGTAGTGCTCCAGCGTGCCGCCGCCGATGCGCTGCACGCCCGGCGTGAGGCCGAACGTGAGGTCGGACAGCGAGTCCCATTGCGCGCTGATGCGCAACGAGCGTCGCACCGTGCGCGGCGCGGGGCCGGCGAACAGGTCTGCCTGAGTGCTCAGCGCGATCTGCGACAGCAGCGGCGCGTCGATGCGGTCCTCGCTGCCCCAGCGCGCGCCGACCTTCACCGCGTTCGGATCGACCTGCAGCGGCAGCACCCGCACGAACGGGTCGCTGCTCGGCGCCGCCGGGTCGGGCAGGCCGTCGGCATGCACCTGCACGAACTGGCCCGGGATCAGCCGCAGCGTCGCCTGCGACGTGGCGAGCGCGCTCGGGTCGACCGGCCCCAGCGGCTTCGGGCCGCCGGCCAGCGCCACCGCCG
>DASVLN010000876.1:0-2178 GCA_036384855.1 Burkholderiaceae bacterium
GGACGGCGTCTGCCCGCTGCACGCGGGCGCGGCGCCGAGCCAGATCGACGTCTACGACGGCGACCCGTCCGAGCAGGCGATCCTCGCGCCAGACGACAGCACCGGCCCGGGCGCGAACACCTACACCGTCAAGCAGGTCTACGCGGAAGGCCGCGTCGTCACGATCCGCTGCCACTACGGCCACGACGCGGTCGACGTCAAGCTGTCGCGACCGGTCGCGGCCTGCCGGTTCTCGGGCGACGAGGCGCGTCCGCAGGTCGTCTGCAAGTAGGCCGGGGACGCCCGCCGCGTATCCCTGGCGACGGCCCGGACATCCGCCCCGGCGTCATGCGGCCGCGCGAATAATCCCTCGCTCGCGCAACGGCGAGCGCAACAACCAGGGAGAAGCAGCATGCCCGTGCAATGGTCACCCACGTGGAACGCCGCGGACAACAACGACGTCAACCCGACGTTCGGCCAGGCCCAGATCCTCTCGATCATCCGGTCGGTCTCGCCGTCCATCCTGCGCGTCCAGCCCGCCGCGGTGCGCGACGCGGTGCAGCTCGTCATCGCCGACAGCTCCGACGTCACCGTCATCAAGGGCCTGCACCACGTGGGCACCGAGAAGATCGACATCAAGAAGACCAGCCATCCGGCCGGCCCGGTCGTGCACCTCTACTGCATGAACTACTCGCTGGTCGACTCGGGCCTGCGCCGTCCGTACGACGACGTGACGCGGGCCGGCTCGGGCTGGCGCATCACGGGCTCGTCGGCCTTCCTCGGGGACGGCTCCAACGAGCTTGCCGGCATGGACAAGACCGGCGAGATCGCCGAGCTGCGCGCCGACGGCAAGACGAAGGTGCAGGCGCAGGACGCCTTCAAGGAAAAGCACTACGGCTGACGCGGCCGGGCCGCAGGCCGGTCAGCGCCGCGCGAGCTTCTCGCCGCCTGGCGGCTTCCAGCCGTCGGTGAGCGTGCCGAGGAAGGCCACGATGTCGTCGATCTCGCGTGCGTCCAGGCGCGGGCGGCCGTCGGGCAGCGGCCTGAACGGGATCTCGTGCGAGAGGTTGGGCAGGTACCGCGGCGGCAGGTCGTCCGGCAGGTACCTCCCCTGCGTATCCGGTCGATACCAGCGTTGCGGGGCGGTGTCGCGCGTCGCGTAGAACTCGACGGCCTCGCGCAGCGAGCGGATCGCGCCGTTGTGGAAGAAGCGCCTGCGAAGCGCCACGTTGCGCAGCGAGGGCGTGCGGAACAGGCCGCAGTACTCGGGACGGGCCGCGAGGTCGGTGCGCAGCGGGCCGCACAGGCCGAGGTCGAAGAAGGCGGGATCGCGGTCGGCGGGCAGCTCGCGGTTGCGCGGCACGCCCAGCGCGACGAAGCCGTAGTCGGTGAAGATCGGCGGCCGATCAGTCGAGGTCTTGCGCGTGCTCGGGTGGCAGCTCGCGCAGTTGCCCTTCTTGACGTCGTTGAACAGCGCCAGGCCGCGCGCCTCGGCGGGCGTGAGCGTCGCCCGGTCGTTCAGCCATGCGTCGAACTTGCTGTCGAAGGGGTGGAAGTCGGCCGCGTTCTGCTCGAAGGTCTCGAGCGCCACGGTCACCCAGGTCATCGCGGAGGCCGGGTCGTCGAACACGTTCTCGCCGGGCGCGCTGAGGACGTCGCGGAACTGCTGCGCATAGGCCGACCGCTGCAGCCGCGCGACGACCGCTTCGGGCGTGCCGTTGGCCATCTCGTTGGGATCGAGCAGCGGCATCAGCGCCTGGTCGTGGCCGGTGTCGACGCGGCCGTCCCAGGTGCGGCCGCCGGTCGGACCCTGGTCGTCCTGGCCCAGCGTGACCTCGGACTCCATGAAGTGCTGCGTGAACGCGATCGGCGCGTGGTTGTAGCGCAGCGAGGGCGTGTTGCGGAAGCCGAAGCGGTCCAACGCCGGGCCGCCCGGCTGCACCGCCATCGCATTGGGCGGCCCGAAGGCGTGGCGCGGGTCGTGGCAGGTCGCGCACGCCTGCCGGCCCGACGCGGAGTACGAGGGGTCGAAGAAGATGCGCCGGCCGATCTCGGTGAGCTGGGCGACCGTCGGCCGGTCGCCGTACATCAGCGGGAAGTGGGTCTCGGTGCCGGTGGGCTCGGGCGTCGGGCCCGAGCAGGCCTGCGCGACGCGCACCCCGCCCGCGACGGCAGAGAGCGCGGCGAGCGCGCACGCCA
>DASVLN010000877.1:0-2758 GCA_036384855.1 Burkholderiaceae bacterium
GGCCCGGACGATCACCCGGTCGTTCGTCGACGCCGCCGGTGCCGCCTGCGCGGCCGAGGCGGCGGGCGTCGCCGGGACATCGGCCGCATGCGGCCCGGGGTGCGCGGCGGTCGGCGCCAGCAGCTTGAGCACGAGGAACAGCACGAAGCTCGCGCTCAGGTACAGCCGCAGCGGGATCACGTAGCGGCGACGGCGGCCGGCGAGGTACTCCGCCGTCAGCCGGCCGGGCTGCCGCACCAGCAGGAACAGGGTGCGCCACAGCGGCCCCTCGAGCGCGATGTAGTGGCCGACGAACTCGTGCGCGAACTCGGCGACCGAGGGGGGGTGCAGCGTCGTCTCCTGGCCGCAGCTCGGGCAGTGGCGCACCGCCTCCGGCGCGAGGCCGGGGAGCCGCAGCGAGGCGCCGCAGTTGGGACAGGCGGCCAGGGGCGCATGCGCCTGCGCATGGTCGTGGTCGTGGGCGTGCGCGGGAGCCGCGGCGGGCGGCACGGTGTCGGCGGCGGCGTCGGTCATGGCGGGCGGCGCGGTCGGGTTCTCAGCGGTCGGCGGGTGCGGAGGCGGCGACGGGACCGGGCGGCAGGCGGTAGCGCGGCGGGCCGGGCGGCATGGCGGTGCCGACGATCAGCTGCGGGATCACGGCCTCGACGTCGTCGACCAGCCGCACCTGGCGCTCCATCTCGTCGGCCTGCGCCTGCGTCGAGACGCAGCCCTTGAGCCAGACCCAGCGCCGCTGGCCCTCGACCCAGACGGTGGTGTCCTCGAAGGCGCCCGAGGCGCGGATCATCCTGACCACGCGCGGCGCGATCTCCTTGTCGTAGAGGTAGGCGTTGGGCAGCCGGCAGCGGCCGGAACGGAAGCAGCTGGTGCCGCGCTCGGCGCGCCAGTGGGTCTCGTGCTGCATTTCGGCCTCCGTCATGAGCGGCGGGTCGGGCACCGGGCAGCCGGGCAGGCCGTGGGTCGCCTGCAGGAACGGATCGTCGAACCAGTTGCGGCGTTCGGCGGAGGACGAGGCCGGCGTCGCCGCGGCAGCGGCCTGCGCCCGCAGGGGCGGTGCGCAAGCCGCGAGCAGGGCGGCGACCAGGGAGGCGGCGAGCAGGCGCGCCGGCAGGGGGCGATCGACGGTTGGGCGAGACATGGTCGCCGATGGTAGCGCCGTGCGCGCGTGGTGCGCGCACGGGTTCGCGTGTTGCGCAAGGCCATGGCCGGGCAGGGCCCGGCGCGCTGCGCTCTAATGCGCGCTCCCCGTCCCATCCAACCGAACCGGAGACCGCCATGTCCCTGTCCCTGTACGCCGTCACCGTCAAGCCGATGCGGCTGACGCTGAAGAACCTGTCCGCCGTGATCGCCAAGGCCGAGGCGCATTGCGAGGCCCGCAAGATCGATCCCGCGGTGTTCGTCAACGGCCGCCTCTATCCCGACATGCTGCCCTTCAAGGCCCAGGTGCAGATCGCCAGCGACACCGCCAAGGGCGCCGGCGCGCGGCTGGCGGGCGTCGAGATCCCGAAGTTCGAGGACACCGAATCGACCTTCGCCGAGCTGCAGGCCCGCATCGACAGGACGGTCGCCTTCCTCGATTCGCTCGACGAGGCGAAGTTCGAAGGCGCCGAGGCGCGCACCGTCACGCTGCAGCTGCGCTCGGGCGCGCGCGAGTTCACCGGCGTCGACTACCTGACCACCTGGGCGAACCCGAACTTCTACTTCCACGTGACCACGGCCTACGCGATCCTGCGCCACGGCGGCGTCGAGATCGGCAAGATGGACTACCTGGCCGGCAGCCTGCCGGCGGCGAAGTAACGTCTCGACGCAAGTTCCTGCGGCGGCCGCTGTCGAGCCGGGAAGCGGCCCGTAGGCACGCGGTGCCCCGCGGGACGGCCGGCCGCGGCCGGCCATGCCCGGATCTGGCGGCGATATACGGGCCGGATCCGGGCTTGCGGGTGACGGATTTGGCGGAATATCGGGGTTGCGGGGCGAGGTCTCCGCGCGGTACAACCCCCCGAGCCCGTGGCGCGACGCGACGGGCGCGCAGATCCGGAAAGCTCACAGGCATGAGGCAGTACATCCGGCACCCGATCGACGTCCCGGTGGAGATCCGAATCGATCCGCACGCCGCGGCCACCGCTCTGCATGCCCAGGACATCAGCCTGGGCGGCCTGGCCGTGCACTCGGCCGAGGCGGTCGAGCCGGGGTCGATGATCGAGGTCCGCATCCCCTACGTCGAGCCGGCGTTCGAGGCCCGGGCCCTGGTGGCCTGGTGCCGGCCGCGACGCGACGGCTCCGGCCACGAGGTGGGCGTCAGCTTCCTCGACGCGCAGGACGTGTTCCTCGCGCGGATGGTCGCGCAGATCTGCTACATCGAGGACTACCGCAAGTCCATCGCCCGCGAGGAAGGCCGCGAGCTGAGCCCGGAAGAGGCTGCCGGCGAGTGGATCGCCAAGTACGCCTCGAAATTCCCCGGTGCCGGCACTGGCGGCCTGCACTAGCCCGCCGATTTCCCTCCGTACTGCCGACCTCGGCCGCCGCCGGGGACGGCGCGCCGCGCGCGCGCCGGGCCGTCGCCTTGCCTGGAGCCCATCGCTTGTTCCCGCCGTTCCCGCTCAGCCCGACCTCCGCATCCCCGATCTCCGGATCCCGCCTGCCGCGCATCCTGCGCGTGGCGGCCCTGTCGGCGGCCGTCGCCGCGTCCTGCCTGGCCGCCGGCTGCGGAGGCGGGAGCGGCGGCGCGACGTCCACCGAGACCAGCGCCAGCACCGGGGCTGGC
>DASVLN010000878.1:0-7875 GCA_036384855.1 Burkholderiaceae bacterium
CGCGACGCCCGGCTTCAGGTCCTGGCGGCCGTCGGCGAGATGGCTCTCGATCATCACGCCCGTGATGCGGTGGTCGCCGCCGGCGATCTGGGCCGCGACGTCCGTGCCGACGGCGATCTGGCGCTCGTGCCTCTTCTCGGAGTTGGCGTGCGAGAAGTCGATCATCACCTGCTGGCGCAGGCCGCGCTCGGCCAGCGCGCCGCAGGCGGCGGCGACGTCCGCGGCCTTGTAGTTGGGCGTCTTGCCGCCGCGCAGGATCACGTGGCAGTCCTGGTTGCCGCGCGTCTCGAAGATCGCCGCCTGGCCCATCTTGGTCATGCCCATGAAGGCGTGCGCCGAGTTGGCGGCCAGGATCGCGTCGGCCGCGACCTTGATGCCGCCGTCGGTGCCGTTCTTGAAGCCGACCGGGCACGACAGGCCCGACGCCAGCTGGCGGTGGCTCTGGCTCTCGGTGGTGCGCGCGCCGATCGCGCCCCAGGACACGAGGTCGGCGATGTACTGCGGGCTCAGCAGGTCGAGGAACTCGGTGCCGGCGGGCAGGCCGATCTCGGCGACGTCCAGCAGCAGCTCGCGGGCCTTGCGCAGGCCCTCGTTGATGCGGAAGCTGCCGTCCAGGCGCGGGTCGTTGATGTAGCCCTTCCAGCCGACGGTGGTGCGCGGCTTCTCGAAATAGACGCGCATCACGACGAGCAGGTCGTCCGCGAGCGCGTCGGCGACGACCTTCAGGTGGCGCGCATATTCCAGCGCCTGGTCGTGGTCGTGGATCGAGCAGGGCCCGACGACGACGACCAGCCGGTCATCGCGCCCCGCCAGCACGGCGGCGATGTCGGCGCGCGCGCGCTCGACCAGCGAGACGGCGCTGTCCGGCGCGGGCATGTCGTCGAGCAGCAGCGCCGGAGAGATCAGCGGGCGCACGGCGCCGATGCGGACGTCGTCGACGCGCGTGGTGTCGAGGGTGGTCTGGACGCCGATCTCGCGATCGTGCCGCCAGTCGTCAGGGAGGGTCATCGCCGGGCTTTCGGTGGACGGGACGGGTCGGCCGCCGCAGGGGGCGGACCGTCGCGATTATCGGGCAGGCGGGAAAACCCGGCCGCGGCCGCGCGGCGCCCGGCGATCAGGCGGCGATCGCCTCGACCTGGATGACCAGGTGCACGTCGTCGCCGACGAACGGCTCGCCGAAGTTGGCGCCGAACGCGCCGCGCTTCAGGTCGGCATGGAAGTCGCCGCCGCACACGCGGCGCTCGAGCATCGCGTCGTCGCGGCAGGCGAAGCGGTCCGCGTAGAGCGACAGCGGCTCGCTGTGGCCGCGCAGGATGAACTCGCCGCGCACTTCGCGCACGCCGCCGGCGGCGTCGAAGCGGAACCGGGTCGCGACGAAATACGCCTCGGGGTAGTCGTCGACCGCGAGCAGGTCCGGCCGCTTGAGGCGCGCGTCCAGCGGCGCGAAGCCGGTCGACAGCGTCGCCATCGGGATGCGCAGCCGCACGTCGCCCGTGCCGGCGGCGGGGTCGACCGTCACCTCGCCCTGCAGCGGTCCGAAGCGGCCGCGCAGCGTGGAGGTGCCGAAATGCCGCACCTCGAAGGTCGCGAACGTGTGCGCGGGGTCCAGCCGGTAGGTGCCCGCGACCGCCGACGACGAGATGGACGCCGCCGCCGCGGGCGCGGGTGCCTGCGCGCGGGCGAGGCCGCACGCCGCCGCGAGGGCGGCAAGCCCGGCGATCACGGCACGAGCGGGCCAATGCGTCCATCGCCGGGCGCCCGCGCTCGGCTGCCGTCCTCGGCCGCTCCTTCGCCAAGGCCGGCGCCCTCTCGGCGGGCTGCCTGCGGCCGGCCGCCGGCGGGGGCTCACTGCTTGACGGCCTCGACCTGGATCACCAGGTGCACGTTGTCGGGGAAGCCGTAGTTCAGGCCGTAGTTCACGCCGTACTGGCTGCGCACGATGGTCGCCTCGAAGTCGCCGCCACAGACCTCGCGCTTGAGCATCGGGTTCTGGTAGCAGTTGAAGTTGTCGGCGTGCAGCGTCACCGGGTTGGACTTGCCGTGCAGCGTCAGCGTGCCGGCGATGTCGGTGACCTTGTCGCCGTTGAACGTGAACTTGTCGCCCGTGAACTGCGCCGTCGGGAAGGCGGCGACGTCGAGGATCTCGTTGCTGGAGATGTGCTTGGTGAAGGCCGCCGTGCCGGTGTCGAGCGAATCGGTGTGCACGGTCACGTCCAGCTTGCCGGTCCTGGCGGCCTTGTCCAGCTGCACGGTGCCTTCCGTCTTGTTGAAGCGGCCGCGGTTGGTCGAGGTGCCGAAGTGGCTGATCTCGAAGGTCGCGAAGGTGTGCGACGGGTCGAGCGCGTAGGTCGCGGTCTCGGCCTGGGCGAGGTTGGCGAAGCCGGCGAGGCCGAGGGCGGCGATGGCGACGAAGGTGAGCTTTTTCATGGGGAGGACTCCAGGGTCGTTGGCGTTGGAAAGAGGATGCCGCGGCGCTGATCCGCGCCGCCGGCAGGCGCCCCTCGCGGGGCGCGTTGTGAGCGATTCGTGAGGATGGCAGGGTTGGCGTTCGCGCCGCGCACGGCGCGCCCGGTCACATCGGGCCGACGCCGGTCAGTGCGATCCGGAACTTCACCTGCACCTCGTCGGCGACCTGCGAGGGATCGGCCCACTCGCCCTCGCCGACGTGGAAATCGTTGCGCTTGACCACGAACTGGCCGGTCGCGGTGGTCGTGCCGCCCGCCTGCGCGAGCGCGATCGGCACCACGACGTCCTTGGTCGTGCCCTTGAGCGTCAGCTTGCCGGCGACGGCGAACTTGCCGCCGCCCGTGGCCTTGATCGAGGTCGACGCGAAGCTCGCGGTCGGAAACTTGGCCACGTTGAACCACTCGGGCTTGGGCAGTTCGGCGTCGGTCTCCTTGACGCCGAAGGACGCGGAAGCGGTGTCGATCGTGAACGCCACCTTGCCGGCCTCGGGCTTCTTCGGGTCGAAGGCGACGTCCGCCGTCCACTTGGCGAACCTGCCCTCCACGGGCACGCCCATCTCCTTGACCGCGAAGCCGATCTGGCTCTGCACCGGGATCACCTTGGCCTGTGCGAAGGCGGCGCCGGCGAACGCGACGCCGGCGGCGAGGACGAGGGCGGAGCGGAATGTCTGGTTCATCGCGGATGCTTCCTGGGGTATCGGAGAAGATGCGGTGGGGGGGTATCGGACGTCAGGCGCGGCCGGGCATCATGCGGCGCACGAGACCGTCGCGGTCGATGACCATGTGCTTGAAGACGGCGGCCAGGTGCAGGGCGACCAGCGCAGCCAGCGTCCAAGCCAGCGCCACGTGCCAGGGCTTGAGCGCCTCGGCGAGCGCATGGTCCTTGGGCACGAAGTCCGGCAGCGGCAGGACGCCGAAGACCACCAGCGGGAAGCCCGCCGCGGAGCTGTACGCCCAGCCGGTGAGCGGCACCGCGAAGAACAGCGCGTACAGCGCCCAGTGCGTCGCGTGCGCCGCGGCGTGCTGCCACCTGGGGGCCGGCACGTCGGCGGGCGGGCGGTTCGCCAGGCGCCAGAGCAGCCGCAGCGCGGCCAGCGCGAGGATCGTCGCCCCCGTCCACTTGTGGTAGTTGAACAGGCGCAGCCGGAGCATCGACATGCCCAGGTCGCTCATGTACAGGCCGAGGCAGAAGTTGCCGACGATCGCGAGCGCCATCACCCAGTGCAGGGCGATGGCGGTTCCCGAATAGCGGCCGGTCGAGGCGGTGGAGTTGTTCATCGTGGTTCCGGTGGAGTCTGCCGGCGCGCGGCGCGTCGGCATCGGCTTCATCGTGGACGCCAGTGTCCCGGCAGTCGCGGCGGTGCGGGTTGAGGGCGATTGACGCCCCGCTTCGAAACGTTTGAATGGTAGGTCAGCGACCGGTTCCCTGGATGACGGGCCCGGCGTCGACCGCGGCTGCCGGATGCAGCAGCGCCTCGAACGCCTGGCGCAGCGTGGATCCCGCGCGGGCGTCCGCCGGTTCAAGGCCCGTCCCGAGCAGGCCGCGGCGCAGCGCGAAGTCGAGCGTGACGAGCGCGGAGTCGGTGGTCAGCTCGCCCGCGGCGGCGCGCGCCAGCGCCTCGGCGACCGGCATCCGCCGGTGCTCCGCGACCTCGCCGTCGACGTTGCGCGGCTCGAGCCCGAGCGGCAGCTCGAGGTCGAAGACGAAGAGGCGCTCATGTTGGCGTCCCTCGGGCAGGTCGGCGTGGAGCTCGATCACGCGTCCCTCCTCGAGGCCCGCCATCTGCGCCGGCAGGAGCCCGGCCTCCTCCCAGCCTTCGCGCACGACGGCCTCGCGCGGGCTCTGGCCGCGCGGCACGCCGCCACCGATCAGGTTGTCGAGGCGGCCGGGGTCGGTCTGCTTGGTGAGGGAGCGCCGCGCGATCCACAGCCACCCCGGACGGCCAGAGGCGTCGACCACGTAGCCGTTGCAGTGCGCCCCCAGCGTCATCGTGCCCCAGAAGCGGCTCGCGGCACGCTCGATCGTCGCATGCTCGCCGCCGCCCCGGTCGCGCAGCGGATAGGGCTCGTCGCGCCAGCCGACGATCGCGCCGGCCTCGCGCAGCACCGCATGGATCTGCGCGAGGCGCGCGTCGCGCTCCGCCGGCGCGAGCACCAGCACCACCGCCGACGGCACGCCGCCCGCGTCAACCTCGATCGCGAACGCGTCGGGCCACGCGCGCAGCCGCTCGACGTCCCGAACGGCGACCGAGCCCAGCACCCGCGCCGGCCCCGGCTGCTCCGACGCCAGCAGGAACGGCACCCTCGCCGGCCCGCCGCACGCACGCGCCAGCCTCAGCGCCGGCCAATGTTCCTGCGTCATCGCGCGAGTCTAGCGGCCCGCCCGCCACCCGCCACCGCGATCGGCTAAACTACGCCGCTTGCGCGCCCGTAGCTCAGCTGGATAGAGTACTGCCCTCCGAAGGCAGGGGTCGGACGTTCGAACCGTCTCGGGCGCGCCATTCGAATCAAGTACTTGGGCCACCTTCGGGTGGCCTTTGTGTTTGCATTAGGAAGAATGTAGGCAAAACACCCACGATCGGGGGCGGACGATGGACCGCCGTTTCCCTGCCGTGACAGGGCGCAAGAGCAGCACTTTGCCGCCCTTGCACAGCTCGCGCCCGACGCCCAGTGCCCGCCAAAGGTCGCACCAAGCGACCAGCAGTGAGCCTTACCGTTGGCTATCAGAGACGCAGCATGGCGCCGGGTTGCTGCCCTCTGGGGCAGAGGGACGGGAAGAGGCCCACCTCACGCCACCAGATCGCGCGGGTAGTACGGCATGCCCCGGAAGGAGGAGTCGTCCATGTCGAACGCACTGACGACGCCCGCGACTTCCACTGCCCAATATCCGAAGAATCCCCCGTCTGACCGTGCGTGGGTGTCGATCCAGTAGGCGTTCTTGAGAGCCTTGTACCAGTTCCCGAGATACTGCCGGATCAGTTCGGCCCGACGCTCGCCCTCGGCCGCAATGGCCTCGAAGAGTGGCTGGAAAATCTTCGAGTGCACAAGTCCTGGCGCCGCCTTGCGGCCCGGGGTTCGGACTTCGACCAGTCTCTCGTAGAGGGCATCGCGACCTTCGTTTCCGATGCACACAAGCAGGCGGCGCCACAGTTCATCGTCGACATCGAAGATGATGCCGAAGCTGACCAGCCATAGCGAGACGAGGTACCGATCCAGGTCAGCGAAGTCGTGAGGCACATAGCCCGGACACTGGACGTGCGCTTCGTAGGCCTCGACCACAGCAGGAAACCGCTTCGCCAACTGCCCGAGGCTTTCACCGAGGCTGTAGCCCAGAAAGATCTGTTCGCAGCGTTCTCGAAGGTTGGCTCGCAGAAACGCCTGCGGCTTCTTGTAAACGTCGGGCTGGTCGCGCAGCTTCGCGAGGCGGGAATCGATCGTTTCATCGATGTACCGCAAACGCTCGACAAAGTAGTTGGGCTGCATCAAAGGCTCACGCTTATTCATCTCAAGGGCACTCCGCGCCATGTCAACCGCCAGGGATCGTCGGGTCGACGATGTTTCCGTCCGCGTCGACTAGCGACTTGCTGACGTTCCCATTCTCATCGACCTGCAGCAGCCATTTTTCCACTTGTCCCCTCGCATCCGCGTCGCGAATCGCGTTCGCCGTCTGCTCGCCAACTGCCTTGTTCAGCCGCTGGTCGACCCAGTCGTCGCTCATCTGCTTGGTGCCGTCCTTGAGCGTGCTGAGAGTCGAGCTGCCGTATTTCGACTCCGTGATTACGTACTCGGGCGGGGGCGCCGTGTTCCTCCAGACGCCATCGATCCCCGGGCCGAGCGGTGGATCGCCGACCTTCACGATGTCGCCGTTTAGCTTCTGGAAGCCTTCGTCCTGCATGTAGTTGTCGGACTGGGCCTCGCCATAGACGCCCTTCTCGTTGCGCGTGAAGTCCTGCGGGTCGTCCGGGGCTTGATCGACCGGCGGCGCATCGTCCACGGGCGGCGGCGGAGGAGGAGGCGGCGAGGCCGAGCGGTTCGTGCTGCTGGAGCGACCAGACGTTTGGTTCGCCGCGCCCCTCTCGGCCTTCGGCGGCGGCTCGACCAGCTCCGAGTCCTTGACCGCCTTTTCCAGCCGCTTGGCCGTGCGCAAGTCCCCCGCGAGCTTGGCGAAGTCCTCGGTGAACCGTGCCAGCTTTGGAACCTGAAGGGCCAGCTTGGCGAGGCCCGCCGCGAGGTCGATCACCATCAGCACGTCGAACAGCAGTTCGCCCAGGAGCTTGCCGGCCTCGAAGCTGCTGGCGAGCGACGGCTCGGCCATGTACTTCTTGAACTCGTTGAAGCGAGCCACCTGGGAGGTCGTCACTTTGCCGAGGAAGTCCTTGGGGTTCGTGAAGACGTACTTGACCGCCTCGACGATAGCCTCGCGCTCCTCGTAGGCTTCCTTGGCCTTCTGCTCCAGCGAGTTGATGTGAAACCGAGCTGCCAGCGTCGAGGCGATTGCCAAGGACGGCCCTATGACCGGCAGAGTCGCCATGGACAGCCGGGTGCGAATTTGGGCCGCGTTCGAGCCTCCGTGCTGACTCTCCCAATACTCGGCCAGGGCGAAGGTCTTGAGCATGTCGGCCGCGCCGATGACCGAGTGCGCGAAATTCTCGAAGAGCCCATACACCACGCCAGCGGTGAAGCTGTGGCCGCCGAGGAACCGCCAGACCACGCTGTGGGTCTCGTGCCAACCCACGGCTGTGGAGACTTCGTGCGCCAAAACGGCCGCGCGGTGCTGGATTTCGGCCAGGGTCAGGTGCTGGGATGCGTAGTCCGCCGGCGCAGGGGATCGACTGGAGCCGCTGGTGCCAAGGCCTTGCGGCAAGGCGAAAGTGGAGTGATCGTATTGACCCAGGTTTCCGGGCGGCCTGCTCGGCATGGAATGGTGGAGGCGATGACGCGAAAGCCGCGACCGTACCTCAGCAGATACCCCGTGACCTATCCCCAAGGAAAGGGATGTGCACGCGAACGTCGCGCCCGGAAGGGGTTGCCTGCGGCCTCGGCCAAGGGCAGTTGGAAGCCTGCGGCGGCTGGGACCTCGCTAAAGCACCACAGTTGCACATGACCGGATTCCCTGCGCGCTGGTCCCACCAACCCACGCTCAGCCTTCCGCGCCCACCATCGCCGCCAGCGCGAGCGCATTGCCCATCGCCTCGCCCGCCCCCGTGTTGTCGAACACGCACCACACCCGCGCCAACGCCGGCAGGCGGGCGATCCCGGCGGCGCGGGCGTGCAGCCACGCATCGTCGTAGCGCGACCTGTACATGCGCGGCGATCCGTGCCAGCGGAAGTAGGCGAGCGCGCCGGCACCGTCGGCGCGCTCGCCGAGCCAGCCGCCGGGCCGGGCGGCCTCGGGCACGACGGCCGGATC
>DASVLN010000879.1:0-2384 GCA_036384855.1 Burkholderiaceae bacterium
GGGAACCAGCGCGCCAGCACGGCGTCGCCGGCGCCGATGCCGGCGACCGCGACGGCGACCGGCCAGCCCGCGAGCCAGATCGCCAGGCCCAGCAGCCCGAGCGGGATGCCGAGCACGGTCGCGAACACCACCAGCAGCAGCACGGGCGCGCCGACGAGCCAGCCCGCGCCGTACAGGAGGCATCGGCCGGGCTGCCGGGCGAGGCTGCGCGAGCTTCCGTCCACGACCTTCGGGAACGCGAACAGCAGCAGCCAGGCGACCACGATCAGGCCGATCGGCCAGAAGCCGCCCCACCGGTCGTCGGCGGGCCGCACGTCGGACTGCGGCCGGGGAAGCTGGCGCACCCCGCCCGCGACGACGGCCTGCGGGCTGCGCAGCATCGGCTTGTCGCTGCCCAGTTGCAGCGATCCCGCCAGGTGCGCGCCGGGACCGAGTTCGGCCTTGTCGGCACGCGCGACGACATCGCCGGACACCGGACCGTCCAGGAGCAGGTGTCCGGCGCTCGCCTGCAGCCCCCCGAGCACCGGCCCGCGCACCTCGAGCTCGCCCGCGGCGGCCGCGACGTTGCGCCCGATCTCGGCTCGCGGGCCCAGCACCACCTGCCCGCCCGCCGCGCGCACGTTGCGCGCGACCTTGCCGTCGACGAGAAGGCTCCCCGCCGCGGAGACGACGGAGCGCCCGACGTCCGCCTCGATCCTCACGCTGCCTCCCGCCGCCAGCACGTCGCCCGCGACGGGCGCCGCCACCTCGACATCGCCCCCCAGCACGATGAGGTCGCCGGCGACCGGCTGGTCGACCTTGACCGAGCCCCCGGACACGAGGAGATCGCGCTCCAGTGCGGACGCAGGGGCCGCAGGCGACGCCGGCGCGCCGTCCGCAGCCGCGCCGGCGGAGGGCGACACGAGCGCCATCGACAGGCAGGCGACTCTCCACCAGGCCGGGCTGTTCATGCAAGGCTCCTTCGGTGACCTCCCGCGATCCTGCCGTCCGCCGACCTGCGGGCATTGCGTCCCCTCAACGCGACGCCGAAGTCCGCGGCCTCGAGCGCACTCGCCACCGAATCAGTCCCCGAAGCGAACATGGGGCTTGATGATGAGCTCGGAGCGTGCGTGTAATCGCGGTTGCGCGGCCTCATGGCCATCGCCGAGCCGGGGCCGGCAAACCGTCGTCCGATTCGGGCGCGTCCACGTGGCGCGCTCGCCGCGCCCGAGGACGACCGCATGAAGAGGCGGGAGGAACGACCAGATGAACGACACGCAGGTCATCGACACGCTCCATGCGCTCGCATCGATCCCGCTGGGAGCCGGCGGCTTGCCCAGGCTGCTGGACGAGGTCACCGAGGCCGCGATCGAGATGGCGGAAGCCGACCTCGGCGACCTTCGATTGCTCGACCCGGCCTCGTCGCACTTGCGCATCGCGGCGCAGCGCGGCTTTCCCGCGCGGTGGATCGAGTTCTGGAACGCCGCACCGGACGGCGGCACGTGCGGCCAGGCGCTGCAGGCACGCAGGCGGGTGATCGTGGAGGACATCTTCCACAGCCCGAGCCACGGGGACGAGCGCACGCACGGCATCCTGCTGCAGGCCGGCGTGCGCGCGGTGCAGTCCACGCCGCTGGTCACGCGGTCGGGCCAGGTGCTGGGCATCGTCTCGACCTACATGCGCCAGCCGCACCGACCCGCGCCGCGCACGCTGCGCTGGCTGGACCTCCTGGCCCGGCAGGCGGGCGACCTCGTCGAGAACGTCTCCTTGACGGCGGCACGGCACGACGCGGTCCGTCGCTTCGGAGCGCTCGTCGCGGCGACGCCCGGCGTCGCCTGGAGCACGGGGCCGGACTGGTCCCGCATCGACGCGCTCAAGGGCCCGCCCTGCGCGGCCGCGGCGCAGGCCCTCGACCGCGATTGGCTCGAGCACTGCGTCCACCCGGCCGACCGGTCGCGCGCGTCCGTGGCCATCGACGCCGCGATCCGCGCGCGCGGGCCGTTCGGACTGCAGCTGCGAACGCGCCGGGCGGACGGCACGTCGGGATGGTCGCGATCGCGCGCGGCGCCCGTCCTCGACGCGCAGGACCGGATCGTCGAATGGATCGGCACCGTCGTCAACGCGACCGAGTCCCGCCAGGCCCGCGATCCCCCCGTCCACGAACGCGAGCGCCTGCGCTCCGTGCTGGAAGCGCTGCCGGTGGGCGTCTTCCTCGCGGATTCCGCGGACTGCACGCGCGTCTCGGGCAACGCGGCCCTGCTCGCCTGGCTCGGCGCGAACGAGGGCGACAACCTGTCGCCGGAAGCGCCCGAGCCCGACGCCTACGGCCGGCGCATCGCCTACGCCGAGGCGGGCAAGCCGCTGGCCGCCGCGGACCTGCCCATGCAACGCGCCGCGCGCGAGGG
>DASVLN010000880.1:0-4854 GCA_036384855.1 Burkholderiaceae bacterium
GTTCGGCGGCGTCGTGCTGGCGGGCTACGCGATCGCGGCCGGCGCCGGGCCGTTCGCGATCGGGCTGCTCGCGGCCGTGCCCTACATCGTGCAGGCGCTGCAGCTGCCGGCGACGGTGCTGGTCGAACGCCACGGCCGCCGCAAGCGGCTGGCCGTGCCGCTGCTGGCCGGCGCGCGCGTGATCATCCTGCTGATCGCGCTGCTGCCGCTGTGGCCGGCGAGCCGCGCGACGATCCCGCTGCTGCTGCTCGGCAAGTTCGGCATCTGCGCGCTGTCGGCGGTCGCGGCCTGCGGGATCAACTCGTGGATGCACCAGCTGCTGTCCGGGCAGCCGCTGGGCTCGTTCTTCGCGAAGCGCCTGGTCGCGGGCACGGTGCTCGGCTGCGTCTTCACGCTGGGCGTGGGCTGGCTGCTCGACCACCCGCCGCGCGGCCGCGCCGACCTCGCCTACGCGATCGCGTTCGCGGGCTCGGGCGTCGCCGGGCTCGTGAGCTGCGCCTGGCTCGCGCGCTGCCCCGAGCCCCGCATGGCGCCCGCGGGCCCGGTCGTGCGCGCGCGCGACAAGCTCGCGGCGCCGTTCCGCGACCGCAACTACCGCCGCCTGCTCGTGATGCTGGGAGCCTGGAACTTCGCGAGCAACTTCGCCGCGCCCTTCCTCACGGTCTACCTGATCCAGCAGCTGGGCGTCGGCATGGGCACCGTGACCGAGCTGTGGGTCGTCAATCAGGTCGCCAACGCGTTGACGATGTTCGCGTGGGGGCGGGTGTCGGACCGGCTGTCCAACAAGGCCATCCTGTCGGTCGCGCTGCCCGTGTTCTTCCTGTGCACGGTCGGCCTCGTGTTCGCGCGCGCCGGCGCGCCGTTCGGCCTGGAGATGGCGCTGCTGGTGCTCGTGCACGCGGCCATGGGCGTGGTCGGCGGCGGCATCGGCCTGGCGACGGGCAACCTCGGCATCAAGCTCGCGCCGCCGGGCGAGGGCACGTCCTACCTGTCGGCGGTGGGGCTCGTCTCCTCGGCCGCCGGCGGCCTGGCGCCGCTGGTGGCCGGCGCGGTGGGCGAATGGCTGCAATCGAGCCAGTTCGCGCTCGTGCTGCGCTGGGTCTCGAACGCGACGACGCACGAGCTGTCCGTGCTGCGCTTCGAGCACTTCGAGTTCCTGTTCGCGATCGCGGGCCTGCTCGGGCTGTACGTGATGCATGCGCTGTCGCGACTCGAGGAGGGCGAGGAGGTCAGCGAGCGCCGCGTCGTCCAGGAGCTGCTGCTGGAGGCGCAGCGCAGCGTCGACCAGCTGTCCTCGGTGGGCAGCCTCCTGAGCAGCGTGTTCTCGTTCGACCGCCTCTCGGAGCGCCGCCTCTGGTTCCGGCGCTGGCGCGCGGCCGATACCCCCGATGCGCGAGGAGGCGCGCGCCCGGCGGGATGAGGTGCGGATGGCGCACAATCTGCGAAGCTCGGCCGCGCCAGCCGACGCCATTCCCTGGAGCCGCCGCCTTGACCCCCCCAGATCCCGCCTCGACTGAGCCCGCGCCGACTGCCGATGCGCAGGGCGCCACCGAGGCCGGCTACGCGCTGATCCCCGTGGTCGGGCTCGGAGGCTCGGCGGGCGCGATCGAGGCGCTGGAGGGCTTCCTGCGCGCCGCGCGTCCCGATGCCGGCTTCGCCTACGTCGTGATCCTGCACCTGTCGCCGGTGCACGAGAGCGCGCTCGCCGAGGTCCTTCAGTGCCACACGTCGATGCCGGTGCGCCAGGTGTCCAGGCAGACGCGCGTGGAGCGCGACACGATCTACGTCATCCCGCCGGGCCACGCGCTGCAGATGAACGACGGCCTCATCCGCCTCGCGCCCTTGCCGCGCGACAAGCCCGGCCGCGTGGCGGTCGACCTGTTCTTCCGCACCCTCGCCGACTCGCACGGCCCGCACGCCGTGGCGATCGTGCTGTCCGGCATGGACGGCGACGGCGCCACCGGCATCAAGCGCATCAAGGAGCGTGGCGGCCTGACGATCGCGCAGGCGCCCGAGGAGGCGCTGCACGACGACATGCCGCGCGCCGCGATCGCGACGGGCATGGTCGACTGGATCCTCCCGGTCGAAGAGATGCCGCTGCGCGTGCAGCGCTACCTCGAGCTCGAAGTGCGGTTGCACCTGGCGCGCCAGCAGGAGGCGGACGCATCCCGGGCCGAGGGCTCGACGATCACCGAACGCGAGCTGCGCGAGATCCTCGCGAGCCTGCGCACCCGCACGGGGCGCGACTTCTCCAACTACAAGCGCGCGACGATGCTGCGCCGCATCGGGCGGCGCATGCAGATCAACGGGACGCCCACCGTCGCGGACTACCTCGCCTGCCTGCGCACGCGGCCCGGCGAGAGCGGCGCGCTGCAGCAGGAGCTGCTGATCAGCGTGACCAACTTCTTCCGCGACCCGGAGTGCTTCGACGCGCTCGCGCGCGAGATCCCGGCGATGCTCGACCGGGCCGAGGGCACGCTGCGCGTCTGGGTGCCGGCGTGCGCGACGGGCGAGGAAGCCTACTCGATCGCGATGCTGCTGGCCGAGCACTCGCACGCGCTCGCGTCGCCGCCGGCGGTGCAGATCTTCGCGACGGATCTCGACGAGGAGGCGATCCGCATCGCGCGCGACGGCCTCTATCCGGACACCATCGCGACCGACGTGTCGCAGGAGCGCCTGCGCCGCTTCTTCGTGCGCGAGCACCAGGGCTGGCGCGTGCGCCGCGAGCTGCGCGAGCGGATACTGTTCGCCGAGCACGACCTGCTCAAGGATCCGCCGTTCTCGCGGCTGGATCTCGTGTCCTGCCGCAACGTGCTGATCTACCTGAACCGCGACGGCCAGCGGCGGGTGCTCGAGGTCGCGCATTTCGCGCTGCGGCCGCAGGGGCGGCTGTTCCTGGGCGCGTCCGAGACGGTGGAGGATCACCACGCGCTGTTCTACCCGCTCGACAAGAAGCACCGCGTCTTCGCCGCGCGCCAGTTGCCGCGCTCGCACCTGCCGACGCTGGCGGGGCCGGGCATCCTCGCCCGCGCGCTCGACCTGCACGAGCCGGCGCGCGCGTCGAACGGCCTGCCGCACGCGGCCGCGCAGGCGGCCGACGCGGCGCCGTCGGCGATCGATGCACGGCCGGCGCGCGGCCCCGGCTCCTGGGAAGGCCGTCCCGCCTCGTGGGCCGAGCTGCACTTCAAGATGCTCGAGATGTTCGCGCCGCCGTCCATCGTCATCGACGGCGCGCACGAGATCATGCACGTCTCGGCGAGCGCCGGCCGGTTCCTGCACCTCGGGGGCGGCGAACCCACGCGCAACCTGCTGCAGCTGATCCACCCGGGCCTTCGCTCGGAGCTGCGCGCGGCCATCTACAAGGCGGGCCACGCCACCGGCCGCGCGGAGCTCGCGCCCACGCCGATCGAGATCGGCGGACAGGTGCTGCTGGTGAAGGCCGTGGTCGCGGCGATGGCGGACGTGGCGCCGGGCATGATGCTCGTCACGCTGGACGCGCAGCCGGCTGGCGACGCCGCCGGGCTTGCGGCCGCCGACGGCGCGCAGGAGGACGGCGACGCGCTCGCCACGCTGCTGGAGCGCGAGCTCGACGGCCTGAAGTCGCAGCTGCGCTACACCGTCGAGCAGTACGAGGCCTCGACCGAGGAGCTCAAGGCCAGCAACGAGGAGCTGCAGGCCATGAACGAGGAGATGCGCTCCGCGACCGAGGAGCTCGAAACGAGCCGCGAGGAGCTGCAGTCGATCAACGAGGAGCTCACGACGGTGAACCACGACCTCAAGGGCAAGGTCGAGGAGCTGGGGCGCGCCAACGGCGACCTGCAGAACCTGATGGATGCCACGGCGATCGCCACCGTCTTCCTCGACCGCGAGCTGTGCATCGCGCGCTACACGCCGACGGCCGTGAGCCTGTTCAATCTCATCCCCACCGACGTCGGGCGGCCGCTGTCGCACATGACCAACCGGCTCGACTACCCGCAGCTCGAGGCCGACGCGCGGCGCGCGCTGCAGGAGCTGGTGCCGGTGGAGCGCGAGGTCGCCGACGCGGATGGCCGCCGCTACCTCGCGCGCACGCGGCCCTGCCGCACGGGCGAGGATCGCATCTCGGGCGTGGTGCTGACGCTGATCGACGTGACCGAGCGCAAGCGCAGCCAGGAGGCGCTGCAGCTGTCCGAGGAGCGCTTCGGCGCGATCGGAGCGGCGTTGCGCGAGCCGCTCGCCGCCGCCGAGCGGGCCGCCGCGGCGCTGGCGTCCCCGGACGCCTGCTCAGACGCAGACCGCGCGCAGGCACCCGCGCTTCTGCAGCGGCAGCTGGCGAGGATGCGCGGCCTGCTGGACGAACTGCTCGACCGCCCGCGGCCCGCGACCTGACGACGCATCGCTTGACCGTCGCCTCTGCCGGCCGGCGACACCGCGATGCGGGTAAACCCGTAGTCTCATCGCGGACACCTCGGGCGTAAGCTGACGCTTGCGTGCATGCGGGCCGCAGCACGGCCCGCGCGCCCCCTCGCCCCGGAAGGTAGCTCATGCGCGATGTCGACCCCCAGCTGCTGCGCTTGTGAGAAGTGGAGGCGCGCATCGCCTTCGCCGAGCGCGTGCTGCGCGACCAGCAGGCCATCGTGCGCCGGCTGACGAGCCAGGGCTATTGCGCCCAGCTCGCCCACGAGCTGGAGGCCAACATCCGCGATTCGCTGGACATCCTGGTGCGGCGCCGCGAGGACATCGTCGCGGCGATGCAGGCGACCGACGCGCCGACCCCCTCGACCCCGCCTGACACGCTGCTGCGCCGCTGACGTCGGGCGGCCGCCGGTCGATCGCGCGGCGTCCGCGCGAGGTCGCCGCATGCGTGCGCGGCCC
>DASVLN010000881.1:0-1967 GCA_036384855.1 Burkholderiaceae bacterium
AGCGTGCCCGCGCGCGGCGCGCATCCGCCGCTGGCCGGCGCGACCGCCGAGCCCGCCTGGGTGCGCCGTTCGCTGGTCGTGGCCGCGCTGGCCTTCCTCGCGCTGTTCCTGTTCGTGCCGCTCGGGTCGGTGTTCGCGCAGGCGCTGGCAAAGGGCCTGGACGTCTACTGGGCGGCGCTCGTCGACCCGGACGCGCTGGCCGCGCTGCGGCTGACGCTCCTGGCCGCGGGCGTGTCGGTGCCGCTCAACCTCGTGGCCGGCGTGGCCGCGGCGTGGGCGATCGCGAAGTTCGACTTCCGTGGCAAGAGCCTTCTGCTCACGCTGATCGACCTGCCGTTCTCCGTCTCGCCGGTGATCGCGGGGCTGATCTACCTGCTGATCTTCGGCCTGCAGGGCTGGTTCGGCGCATGGCTGCAGGCCCACGACGTCAGGATCGTGTTCGCGGCGCCCGGCATCGTGCTGGCGACCGTCTTCGTCACCTTCCCCTTCGTCGCGCGGGAGCTGATCCCGCTCATGCAAGCGCAGGGCACCGAGCAGGAGGAGGCCGCGCGCGTGCTCGGTGCCTCGGGCTGGCAGATCCTGTGGCGCGTCACGCTGCCCAACGTGCGCTGGGCGCTGCTGTACGGCGTGATCCTGTGCAACGCGCGGGCGATGGGCGAGTTCGGCGCGGTCAGCGTCGTCTCGGGCCATGTGCGCGGGCGCACGAACACGCTGCCGTTGCACATCGAGATCCTCTACAACGACTACCAGTTCGCGGCCGCGTTCGCCGTGGCCTCGCTGCTGGCGGCGCTGGCGCTCGTCACGCTGGCGGCCAAGGCCGTCGTCGAACGGCGCGCGAAGTCCGTCGAGGCCGACTTCCAAGGAGTTGCGAAATGACCTGCTTCCCAGCCGTGCGCTCTCGGGCGGAGCGCCGGGCCGCCCCAAGCCGGCCCGCTGTTCCCTCGGGGGAGCGGCCGACGGTTCCGTCGACCGAGGGGCTCGTGGCATGAGCATCGAGATCCGCAACGTCACCAAGCGCTACGGCGCGCTCGCGGTCTGCGACGACCTGAGCCTGGACATCCCCGCCGGCGAGCTCGTCGCGCTGCTCGGGCCTTCGGGCTCGGGCAAGACGACGCTGCTGCGCATCATCGCGGGCCTCGAGCGCCCGGACGCGGGCCGCGTGCTGTTCCACGGCGAGGACGGGACCGGCACCGAGGTGCGCGATCGCGGCGTCGGCTTCGTGTTCCAGCACTATGCCCTCTTCGGCCACATGACGATCGCCGAGAACGTCGCGTTCGGCCTGCGCGTGCGGCCGAAGGCGACGCGTCCGCCGGAAGGCGAGATCCGCGCGCGCGTGCGGCAGCTGCTCGAGCTCGTCCAGCTGGACTGGCTGGCCGACCGCCATCCGCACCAGCTCTCGGGCGGCCAGCGCCAGCGCGTGGCCCTCGCGCGGGCGCTGGCGGTCGAGCCCAAGGTGCTGCTGCTGGACGAACCCTTCGGCGCGCTCGACGCGCGCGTGCGCAAGGAGCTGCGGCGCTGGCTGCGCCGGCTGCATGACGAGATGCACGTCACGAGCGTCTTCGTCACGCACGATCAGGAGGAAGCGATGGAGGTCGCCGACCGCGTCGTCGTGATGCACGAGGGCCGGGTGGTGCAGCAGGGCGCGCCGGACGAGGTCTATGACCGCCCGGCCACGCCCTTCGTGCTGCAGTTCCTCGGCGACGTGAACCTGTTCAGGCGCCCGGGCGGGGGCGACGGCGAGGCCGACTACGTGCGCCCGCACGAGATCGACATCGTCGCCGAACCCGCCGCCGACGCCTGGCCGGTGACGCTGGGCCAGACGCTCACGGTCGGGCCGAACACGCGCCTGGAGTTCCAGCGCGAGGACGGCGGCTTCGTCGACGTCGAGCTCACGCGCCAGGCCTTCGTCGAGGCGCGGGCGCGGCTGGGGCTCGCGCCGGGGGCGCGCGTGTTCCTGCGGCCGCGGC
>DASVLN010000882.1:0-1572 GCA_036384855.1 Burkholderiaceae bacterium
GCCGAGGTCGCGCTGTGCACCGCGCCCGCCGGCGACGCGCCGCGCGACGTGCGCCGGATCGACCCGCGCACCATGCGCCGCAGCGTCCGCGGCCAGGGCAGCAACCAACGCTTCGTGTGCGACATCCTGCCGCACGACGACCCGACCGCGGCGCACCTGCTGGTGGTCGAGGTGCGCACGCCCGCGGGCCATTCGTCGAGCTACCCGCCGCACAAGCACGACACCGAGGCGCCGCCCGGCGAGACCCAGCTCGAGGAGACCTACTACCACCGCGTCCACCCGCCGCAGGGCTTCGCGTTCCAGCGCGTGTACACCGACGACCGCAGCCTCGACGAGGCCTGCGCCGTCGAGGACCGCGACCTCGTGCTGGTGCCGCGCGGCTACCATCCGGTCGTCGCGCCGCACGGCTACCAGCTGTACTACCTCAACGTGATGGCCGGGCCGCACCGGTTCTGGGTGTTTCGCAACGACCCGGCGCACGAGTGGATGCTCAAGCCGGCCTGACCGGCCGCGCCGAGGACTTCAACGCGCGTCGAACGCGACGCTGAACACCGCGCCGCCGGCGTCGCCGTTGGCGGCCGCGAGGCGCCAGTCATGGGCGATCGCGACCTCGGCGCAGATCGCGAGGCCCAGCCCCGCGCCGCTGTCGCGCCGGTGCGGGCCGCGCCAGAAGCGGGTGAACAGCCTGTCAAGGTGGTCGGCCGGAATGCCGGCGCCCTCGTCGCGCACCGTCATGCCGTCGGGCGCGACGCACACGCTGACCACCGCGCCGCGCGGCGAGTGCTGGATCGCGTTCTCGACCAGGTTCTTGGCCAGCACGAAGACGGCGCTGCGGTCGGCGCGGCGCACGACCGGCTCGCCCGGCAGCCGCACGTCGACGTGCACCCCCGCGCGCTGCGCGAGCCGCTGCAGCAGGTCGGCCGCCTCGGCGGCGACGGCGCCGACGTCCAACGGCTCGAAGCTGTAGTTGGTCACTTCGCTCGCCTCGGCCAGGTGCAGCAGCTGGTGCACCTGGCGCGCCATCAGGTCGATGTCGCGCAGCAGGGTCTCGCGCTCGCAGGAGTCGCTGAGCTCGACCTGGCCGCGGATCAGCGCGAGCGGCGTCTTCAGCTCGTGGGCGGCGGCGGCGAGGAACTCCTGCTGCGCGCGGTAGCCGGTCTCGAGGCGGTCGAGCGCCGCGTTGAACGCCGTGATCAGCGGCAGCAGCTCGCGCGGCATGCAGCCGACGTCCAGCCGCGCCGCGAGGTTGCGCGGGTCGATGCGCGCGGCCGCGCGCGAGCCCTCGCGCAGCGGGCGCAGCAGGTAGTCGAGCGTCATGTGCACGCCGATGACGAACAGCACCAGCGCGACGACCGAGATCCAGGCCGCGTTCTTCAGCAGCACCGGGCCGACGATCACCTCGCCCACCAGTTCCGCGGCGCGCTCGCTGACCGCCACCTGCACGAAGTACGGCCGGCCGTCGTGCTCGTAGCGCCGCGTGACGACGTGCAGCAGCACCGCGCCGGTGTCCGCCGGCGCGGCTGCGGCGCCCCCGGTGGCCGCCTCGCCGCCGAGGTCGAATCGCCGCGCCGA
>DASVLN010000883.1:0-2240 GCA_036384855.1 Burkholderiaceae bacterium
GGGCCTGGTGCTGTACTTCCTGCACTACCTGCTGTCGAACGCGGCCAACTACGTCTTCCCGATCTTCGCCGAGCGCGGCCTGGGCGTGCCGCTCGCGACGACCGGCCTGCTCGACACCTTCGCTGCCGTCGTCAGCTTCGCGGGCGCCTGGGTCTACGTGAAGACGGCGTCGAGGCTGCCGCGCAAGAAGCCGCTGATGGCGGCCGGCGCGCTGCTGCTCGCGGGCGCGGCCTGGGCCTTCTCGGCGCTGCCGGCCGGCGCGCCGGCCGCGATGCTGCTGCCGGCGCTCGTCGCCAAGGGCCTGTTCGGCGTGCTGCTGGTGCTGCCGGTCGCGGGCCTGACGTTCCGCGACCTCGGCGACGAGCGCTTCGCCCACGGCTACCAGAGCAAGAACCTGATGCGCCAGATCGCCGGCTCGTTCGCGACCGCGCTCGCGGCCGTCGCGCTGCAGGACCGCGAGTTCGCCGACCGGGACGCGGTCGCCGCGACCCTGGATCCGTCCCGCCCCGACGTGCAACGCTGGCTCGACCAGGTGCAGGCCGGCTTCGCCGCGCACGGCCTAGCGGCCGGCCAGGCCCACGCGGCCGCGCTCGCGACGCTGGCCCGCACCGTCGACCAGCAGGTGCAGCTGATCGCGTGCCAGGACGTCTACCGGGGGCTGGCGGTGTTCGCGGTGGCGGCTGCGGTGGTGGTCGTCGCGCAGCGGCGCCTGAAGTGAGCCCGGCGGCGGCAGAGTGGCCGAGAATCCGCCCAGGAGACTCCCCCGCCAATGCCCCGCCGCCGCACGCCGCCCAGCCCCGACGCGCCCACCGCTCCAGCCGTGGCGGACGATCCCGCCGGCCAGGATCCCCTGCTCCTGCGCCGCCTGCTGCGCGCCAAGGACCGCATGGACGCCGCGTCCCACGAAGCCTGGCCGGTGCCGCGGCTGGCGGAGGTCAGCGGCGTCTCGCAGGCGCACTTCGCGCGCTCGTTCAAGCAGGCCTTCGGCGTGCCGCCGCACCGCTACCTGCTGACGCGCCGCATCGAGCGCGCGACCGCGCTGCTGCGCGAGACCGAGCTGCCGATCACCGAGGTCGCGTTCCAGACCGGCTGGGAGAGCCTGGGCACGTTCGGCCGCACCTTCCGCGACATCACCGGCGAGAGCCCGGGCGCCGTGCGCGCGCGCGAGCGCGCCGCCGCGCGCGATCCGGCGCCGGTGCCGCACTGCATCCTCAGCGCCGCGCACCGGCCCGACCTCACGATGGCAGTTTCGGAGAAGCGCCGCCGCGAGGACGCCGGTACAAACGCGTCACCGATCCAACCCAAGGAGATTCCGTGACCGCAGGCATCGAAACCGTCGGACTCTACGTCCGCGACCAGGACGAGGCGCTCGACTTCTACGTCAACAAGCTCGGCTTCCAGGTGCACACGGACGTGCGCAACGGCCCGTACCGCTGGCTGACCGTCCAGCATCCGCAGCAGCCCGGCTTCCAGCTCGGCCTGTACGTGCCGGGCCCGCCGACGCACGACGCCGCGACCGCGCAGTCGCTGGCCGCGCTGGTGGCCAAGGGCGCGATGCCGCCGCTCGTGCTGCGCGTCGACGACTGCCGCGCCGCCTACGACCGCCTGCTCGGGCTGGGCGTCGAGTTCACGCAGGAGCCCATCGCCCGCTTCGGCACCGTCGACGCCGGCTTCCGCGATCCCGCCGGCAACGGCTGGAAGATGATCGAGGCCCGTCGATGAACGCCCGCGCCCCCGCCCTGAGGGCCGCCGCCGCCGACGCGCCGCCCGCGCGCAGCGGTGCCGACGCCTGGATCCGCCCCCTGCACCGCTGGATGGCGATCGTGTTCTCGGCTGCGGCCATCGCCAACATCGCGGCGCTCGTGCTGCGCGTGTCCGCGCCCTGGCTCGGGTTGCTGGCGGTCGTGCCGCTGCTTCCGATGATGGCCACGGGGCTGTGGATGTTCGTGCAGCCCTACCGGGCGAAGCGGCGGCAGTGACCGCCGCCGCCGGCCTCGACCGGACTCGTGCGATGCTCCGGGCCTTCGCACCTCCGACCGCCGCCATGGACGCCCCGACCCTCGCCGCCTACGCCCGATCCGCCGCCGACTACGCCGCCGACTGGCTCGCCCAGCCCGCGCCGGAGGACCTGTACGCGCTGCTGCGCACGCACTTCCGCCCGGGGCCGACGCTGGACGTCGGCTGCGGCGCCGGGCGCGACACCGCCTGGCTGGCGGCCAACGGCTTCGAGGCCCGCGGCG
>DASVLN010000884.1:0-3077 GCA_036384855.1 Burkholderiaceae bacterium
TGCTCGCGGCGCACACGAGGGCGGCCTTGCCGCGCAGTCCGAAGTCCATGGCGCCGGAGTCTCGCGGCCGGCGGCGGGGCGGTCAAGGCCCGCGGCGGCATCGGGGATGTCCCGCAGGCTGCGGCATCGTCGCAACAGCCGCGCACGTCTGGGGAGAAGCCCCCAGAACGCGTCATGACGGCGTCGCTATCCTCGCGCCCACTACAAGGTTTCGGAGACTTCCCCACCATGGATCGCAGACAGTTCCTTCGCCGCGGCGCCTTCTTCACCGTCGTCGCGGCCAGCCCGATCGCCCTGACGGCCTGCGGCGGCGACGCCACGGCCGCCGCCGGCACCTACCAGTTCACGGAAGGCGTGGCGAGCGGCGACCCGCGCGACACCAGCGCCGTCTTCTGGACCCGCGTCACCCGCGTGGACGGCACCGACGAGGCCATAGACGTCCGCCTCGAGGTCTCGACCGCGGCCGACTTCTCGGCCATCGTCGGCCAGGCCGACCTGCAGGCGAGCGCGACCTACGACCATACGGTGCGCGCCAAGGTCACCGGCCTGCCGCCGGCCACGCCGCTGTTCTACCGCTTCCGCGCCGGCGCCGACACGAGCGCGGTCGGCAACGCGAAGACCGCCCCGGCCGCCGGCGCGAGCGTCGCGCAGATGAACTTCGCGTGGTTCACCTGCCAGGACTGGTCGGTCAACCACTGGGGCGCGATGTCGCTGCTCGGGCAGGAGTCGCTCGACTTCGTCGTCCACGTCGGCGACTACATCTACGAGACGGTCGGCGCCGCGTTCCAGGCCGGCGCCGCCGAGCCCGCGCACACGCAGCTCGCCTTCCCCGACGGCACCCAGCTCGGCACCTCGACGTTCTACGCGACGACGCTGGCCGACTACCGCTACCTGTACCGCACCTACCGCGGCGACGCGCGCCTGCAGGCGATCCACCGCCAGTGGCCGATGGTCGCGATCTGGGACGACCACGAGTTCAGCGACGACTGCTGGCAGGACCACCAGACCTACACCAACGAGAACGTGCAGCAGACCGCGCGCCGCCGCGCCGCGAGCCAGGCGTGGATCGAATACATGCCGATCGACTTCGGCGACGTCTCGTTCGACACCGCCAACCAGGCCTACGACAACATCCGCATCTACCGCGACTTCCGGTTCGGCGACCTGATGCACCTCGTGATGACCGACGAGCGCCTGTACCGCGACGACCACGTCGTGCTCGAGTCGGCCGTCGCCGCCGCGCAGGGCCACGACCCGATCAACGGCAGCGACTCGATCGGCTCGCGCTACTTCGTGCAGCAGCCGGTGCTCGCGCAGTTCGAGGCGGCCAAGACGGCCTCGCTCGGCCGCGCGCCCTCGGTGCTGGGCGTCGGGCAGGCCCAGTGGTGGAAGCAGACGATGTCGGGCTCGACCGCGACCTGGAAGGTCTGGGGCAACGAGGTCATGCTCAACCGCCTCTGGGTCGACCTGCGCCAGCTCGCGCCGCCGCCGTACAACGCGGTCTACGTCGTCAACTGCGACTCGTGGGACGGCTACCCGAGCCACAAGGCCGACCTGCTGGGCTACCTGAAGGCGAACAACGTCACCAACGTCGTCGCGATCACGGGCGACCTGCACGCGTTCCAGGCGGGCGTCGTGCGCGACGTGCCGGATCCCGCGACCGGTACCCCGGTGCTGGTGGACTTCGTCACGGCCGGCATCTCCAGCACCAGCCTGTTCAAGTACCTCCAGGCCGGCGCGGCCGGCACGCCGCTCGCGTCGCTGGTAGCCAACCAGCCGACCTTCGAGGCCATCGTGGGCGCCAACAACCCCGACCTCACGTACCACGACCACGACGCCCAGGGCTACGCCACGGCCAGCGTCACGCCGGGCTCGTTCGTCGTGACCTACACCAAGGTCAAGCCGCTGAACGCCGACGGCACGGCGCCGGCGTCGCCGCTGCTCAAGCGCACGCGCATCACGGTGAACGCCGGCAGCACGACGCCGGTCGTGCAGGATGACGTCTGAGTTCCGGGCGGGCCCGAGACCGGACGGCGTACAGTCGCCCGGAAACGCTTCCACGCCCGCCACGTGAACCAGATCCCACCGTCCGACCCCTACGCCCCCGCGCCCCGCCGCGGCGGCCGTTTCCACAACGCGAGCGGCCGCGCGCAGCAGGGCCTCGGCGGCGTGCTGCGCTGGCTCGCGACGCGCAAGCGCGGCGCATGGCCGTCCAAGGTCGAGGACGTCCCCGTCCCGCCGCCGCCCGCGCGCGTGGACGACGGGGCGATCCACGCGACGCCCGTCGGCCATGCCACCGTCCTCGTGCAGATGGACGGCCTGAACCTGCTCACCGACCCGGTGCTGTCGCACCGCATCGGACCGACCTCGTGGCTCGGCCCGACGCGCGTGCGCCCGCCCGCGATCCCGTTCGCCGAGCTGCCGAGGATCGACGTCGTGCTCCTGAGCCACGACCACTACGACCACCTGGACCGCCCGGCCCTGCGCGCGCTCGCGGCGCGCGACGATCCGCTCGTGGTCACCGGCCTGGGCGTCGGCGAGAAGGTGCCGTCGCGACGCGTCGTCGAGCTCGACTGGTGGCGCGCCCACGAGGTCGACGCCCGCGTGCGCGTCACCTACGTGCCGGCGGAGCACTTCTCCGGCCGCGGCCCGTTCGACCGCGACAAACGGCTGTGGGGCGGCTTCGTCGTCGAAGGGCCGTCGGGGCGCCTGTACTTCGCGGGCGACACGGCGGCGGGCTGGCACTTCGGCGCCATCCGCCAGCGCTTCGGGCCGATGACGCTGTCCCTGATCCCGATCGGCGCCTACCTGCCGCGCTGGTTCATGGCGCCCGTGCACATCGATCCGCCGGAGGCGCTGGACGCGAGCATCACCCTCGCCTCGCAGGTCTCGCTCGCGATCCACTACGGCACCTTCGACCTCGCCGACGACGGCTACGACGCCCCGCCGCAGGCGCTCGCGCGCGCACTGGCGGCGCTCGAGGGACGTCCCGCCGGCAGCGACTTCCGCGTCGTGCCGTTCGGCGAGACCGCGGTCGTGCGCCCGGGCGACGCGGCGGCCCGCTGATCGGCCGCGGG
>DASVLN010000885.1:0-20326 GCA_036384855.1 Burkholderiaceae bacterium
GCGACTCGATCGCGCGCGCGAGCGCCGCGCTCGCCTCTGCGGCGATGTCGACGAACGCCACGTGCGCGCCCTGCGCGGCGAAGGCCTCGACCAGCGCCGCGCCGATCCCGGAGCCGCCGCCGGTGACGAACACGCGCCGGCCGCGCAGGCTGTGGAAGGTGGCGACCTGCATCGGCGGGCGGGCGTCGGACGCGTTCGGAAGGGACGGGGAAGCGGTCATGGATCGATCGATTGGTGTTTCGGTGATGGGCGGCGACGCCGCTCGCGGCGCGCCGGAATTCAATTCCCTGAGCAATACGTGTTTTGCAATGTCAGCGGCGTTTATCTTTATTTTTCGATTATCAGTGTGCGGCGATACGATCCGCCCCGTCAAGTCGAGAAGAGAAGCCCCATGGAGACCAAGAAGCCCGTCCGCCGCAGCCAGGCGTGGTTCGGCAAGAACGATCGCGACGGCTTCGTCCATCGCAGCTGGATCAAGAACCAGGGCTACCCGCACGATGAACTCGATGGCCGTCCGGTCATCGGCATCTGCAATACCTGGAGCGAGCTCACGCCGTGCAACGGCCACTTCCGCGAGCTCGCCGAATTCGTCAAGCGCGGCGTCTACGAGGCCGGCGGCTTCCCGCTCGAGTTCCCGGTCATGTCGCTCGGCGAGACGCAGCTGCGTCCCACCGCGATGCTGTTCCGCAACCTCGCCAGCATGGACGTCGAGGAGTCGATCCGCGGCAACCCGATCGACGGCGTCGTGCTGCTCATGGGCTGCGACAAGACGACGCCGGCGCTGATGATGGGCGCCGCGAGCTGCAACCTGCCGACGATCGGCCTGTCCGGCGGCCCGATGCTCAACGGCAAGTTCCGCGGCCAGGACATCGGCTCGGGCACCGGCGTCTGGAAGATGAGCGAGATGGTGCGCGCCGGCGAGATGACGCAGGCCGACTTCACCGCCGCCGAGAGCTGCATGCACCGCTCCAAGGGCAGCTGCATGACGATGGGCACGGCCTCGACGATGGCCTCGATGGTGGAGTCGCTGGGCATGTCGCTGCCCGAGAACGCCGCGATCCCCGCCGCCGACACGCGCCGCAACCGCCTCGCGCAGCTCACGGGCCGCCGCATCGTGGAGATGGTCAAAGAAGACCTCACGATGTCCAAGATCCTCACGCGCACCGCGTTCGAGAACGCGATCCGCACCAACGCCGCGATCGGCGGCTCGACGAACGCGGTGATCCACCTGCTCGCGATCGCCGGCCGCATGGGCGTCGACCTGAAGCTCGCCGACTGGGACAAGCTCGGCGCCGAGGTGCCCTGCCTCGTCGACCTGCAGCCTTCCGGCCGCTTCCTGATGGAGGACTTCTTCTACGCCGGCGGCCTGCCCGCGGTGCTGCGCGAGATCTCGCACCTGCTCAAGCTGGATGCGCCGACCGTCAACGGCAAGACGCTCGGCGAGAACATCGCCGACGCGCCGTGCTGGAACCGCGAGGTGATCCGGCCGCTGGACAAGCCGCTCGTGGCCAACGCCGGCATCGCGGTGCTGCGCGGCAACCTCGCGCCCGACGGCGCGGTCATCAAGCCGTCGGCCGCGTCGCCGCACCTGCTCAAGCATCGCGGCCGCGCGGTGGTCTTCGAGACCATCGAGGAATTCCACGCCCGCATCGACGACGAGGACCTGGACATCGACGAGCACTGCGTCATGGTGCTGAAGAACTGCGGCCCCAAGGGCTACCCCGGCATGGCCGAGGTGGGCAACATGCCGCTGCCGCCCAAGGTGCTGCGCAAGGGCATCACGGACATGGTGCGCATCTCCGACGCGCGCATGAGCGGCACCGCCTACGGCACCGTCGTCCTGCACACCTCGCCCGAGGCGGCGGCCGGCGGCCCGCTCGCGCTGGTGGAGAATGGCGACATGATCGAGCTCGACGTCCCCGCGCGCAGCCTGAAGCTGGAGGTCTCCGACGAGGAGCTCGCCGCCCGCCGCGCCCGCTGGCAGCCGCTGCCGCGGCCGGAGCGCGGCTGGCAGAAGCTGTACGTCGACCACGTGCAGCAGGCGCACCTGGGGGCCGACCTCGACTTCCTCGTCGGCTCGAGCGGAGCGGGCATCCCGCGCGACTCGCACTGACGGGGCTCGATACTCCACCCCCGTACCCGCATCGATGGCCGGACGTCCGCAGCAGCTCTCCCAACCCCGCGTCCTGAGCGACGTCCGCGCCACCCTCGGCGAAGGCCTGTGCTGGTCGCCGCGCGCGCAGGCGATCTGGTCGGTCGACATCCTGCGCCACCGGCTCTACCGCGACACGCTCGCCGGCGAGCACCTCGAGTGGAGCTTCGACGAGACGGTCTCGGCCGTCGCCGAGCGTGCGCAGCACCCCGGCCTCGCGATCGCGCTGCGCCGCGGGCTCGCGCTGTTCGACCCCGCCACCGGCCAGACGACGCGCCTGCACGAGCCCGAACCGGAGCGCACCGGCAACCGCTTCAACGACGGCAAGTGCGACGCGCGCGGCCGCTTCTGGGGCACGACGATGGACTATGCGGTCCAGGCCGCCGCCGGCGCGTACTACCGCTACGACGCCGCCGGCCGCGCCGAGCGCGTGCTGGACTGCGGCTGGGTCGTCACCAACGGCCCGACCTGGTCGCGCGACGGCCGCACCATCTTCCTCAACGAGACCGCGCAGCGCCGCGTCCACGCCGCCGCCTTCGACATGGAGACCGGCGCCATCGGCCCGCTGCGCGAGTTCCTGCGCCTGTCCGAGCCCGACGGCCACCCCGACGGCATGACCACCGACGCCGAAGGCCGCCTGTGGATCGCCCACTGGGGCGGCGCCTGCGTCACCTGCCACGACCCGGACACCGCCGAGGAGCTCGCCCGCATCGCGCTGCCCACCGACCACGTGAGCAACGTCTGCTTCGGCGGCCCCGACCTGCGCACGCTGTTCGTGACGACGGCGCGCTTCGAGCTCTCCGAGGCGCAGCTCGCCGCCCAGCCGCTCGCGGGCGCGCTGTTCGCGGTGGAGGTCGACGCGCAGGGCGTGGCGCCGAACCTGTACGCCGGCTGAGGCGCGCCGGCCCCCCGAACGGGTGTGGCCCCGATGCTGCCCGCAGGCCAGACTGCGGGCATGAATCCCATCAACCTCCCGGAGATCGCGCGCACGGCGGGCGACTGGTTCGGCGTCCAGGGTTCCGTCCTCTACGCCGTCGCCCTGGCCATCGCGCTCGGATGGTTCTGCTGGCGCACGCGCTCCATCCACCCGGTCACCGGATGGATGTGGCGCGTGTTCGTCGGCAAGGACGACTTCCAGGATCCCGACCTGAAGCGCTTCCTCGACACGCGGCAGAAGCTGCTGAAATTCCGCTTCGTCACCGGCATCCCCGCCCGGACCTGGGACAAGGCCAAGGACATCATCGCCTGGGGCGAGGACAACGGCGAGGAACTCGGCGACATCGCCGCCTGCGGCGCCCACTTCGACAAGGAGCGCTGCGAGCTGAAGGGCAAGCGGCGCGGCCTGCTGTGGCAGATGGCCGGCTGGCTGCTCCTGCAGGTGCTTTTCGTCGTGCTGCTGACCGCGCTCTTCGCGCTCCACCGCATCGACCGCGCGGTGCTGTCGATGAAGACCAGCGGCACCTGGATCGCGGCGTCGGCCGACCAGGTCAAACGGATCTCCGGCAACGAGGCGGTCACCGCGCAGGACTGCAAGCCCGACGCCGGCCGGGTCGCGGCGCGCTTGTCCGTCACGCCCGACGAGGCCAAGGCGATCTGCAACGCCTTCTCGGACAGGAAGTTTCCGAAGTTCATCGAGGACAACGTCGCCGAGCAGCGCGGCCTCGCGGCCCGCGGCGCGTCATTCTTCCTGTTCCTCGCCGCGCTCGGGCTGCTCGGGATCCGGCACGCCGGCGCGGCGATCGACATGCGGCAGCGCCTTGACCGAAAGAACGGCGCGGCCCGGGCGGGTGGCGCCGAAGCCGACGTGCGGGTCGAGCTGCCGGCGCTGCAGATCACCGTGCAGGCCGAGCTGAAGTCAGCTGCGCCGACGCCCCGGCGGCGATCTCGTCCAAAGGCCCCCGGGACGCTGGCCTGACGCGGCGGCCTGCAGGCTGCGCGGCGTCGTCGCCAAGGTCGATACCGGTGAACGACAACTGCACACGATTGCGGATCACATTCGAACATTCAGCGACTGTTCAGCCATATCGACTTCGTGTCGCAAGGGTCGCGTGACACAATGTTTGGACACAAGGGATAGATGTCCAGACCGCACATGGTCCGCAGCGCGGAGATGCGCCCGGAAATCAACTGGCATCCAATGCATTCCGCATTCAAGCGGAGAACCGCCGGGCACTGCGCGACGCGCTTGACTCGGGATAACGACAAGTTCGAGGGACGACAGCAGCGACGCGAGTCGCCGGAGGCCCCCTACGCTCGCCACGAGTTGGCCACGCCACTGCTGCCGCAGGAGGAAAGCCGTGTTGATTGCGAGTGTGCTGCTGCTGGTCGTCACCGCGCCGGTCGCCTTGGCTTCAGGGGTATTTGCCCTGCAGATCCTTCTCGGATCGTCGAAGCGCAGTGGGAAGATCGACGCCATCCCGGTACGACCAACCGGAGCGATCGCGGTCGTGGTGCCCGCCCACGACGAAGAACGAGGCATCGCGCGTACCCTGCTGTCCATCAGGGCGCAATTGCGATCCGGTGACCGGCTGGTCGTCGTCGCGGACAACTGTGCGGATGCCACCGCCAGCGTCGCTCGCGATCACGGCGCAACGGTCATCGAGCGAACGCACGCGACCCTGCGCGGCAAGGGATTCGCCCTCGCCGCCGGCATCGATGCACTTCGTGGCGATCCACCGGCCATCGTGGTTCTCGTCGACGCCGACTGCGAGCTCGCGCCCGGTGCGGTCGATGCGCTGGCAAGGGCAACGACGCATGCCGGGCGACCGTCGCAAGCGCGCTATCTCATGCTTCACCCCGAAGGCGCCAGCCTTCCGAAGCGCCTCGCCCAGTTCGCCTGGCGCGTGCGCAATTGGGCAAGGCCGGCCGGGTGGCATCGCATCGGCGCTCCGTGCCAGCTCATGGGAAGCGGCATGTGCTTCCGCTGGGAGACTTTGCGGGATGCGCCGATCGCCAATGACTCGATCGTCGAGGACATGCGACTCGGCATCGACCTGGCGCTCATGGGCCAGCCGCCGGTGTTCTGTCCGGAGGCCCTGGTCACGAGCATGTTTCCCGACTCCGCCGCCGCGTCGAAGACTCAGCGCATGCGCTGGGAGCATGGGCATCTCGAAATGATCGCGCGTTCCGCCCTTCCGCTGCTGTGGCAGGGGCTGCGTCGGCGCGACAAGCATCTCGTGCTGATGGCCCTCGACCTCCTCGTGCCGCCGCTCGCCCTGCTGGGTGCGCTCCTGACATCGCTGTTTCTGGCATCCCTCGGCCTTGCCTGGATCACCCACGCGACCGAAGCGGCGTGGATGAACGGCGCACTGGTCGCACTCTTTCTGGCCGCGGCGCTGCAATCGAGGCGCGCATACGGACGAGACTTGGTCGACTTGGTCGAACTCGCCGCGATTCCCGCCTATATCGCCCGCAAGTTGCCGATGTATGGGCGATTCGTGACCAAGCGACAGCGAGGCTGGGTTCGGACGGATCGCGACGTCCAGTGAACGATGCCTTCCACGCCCATGCGCGCACGTTGACAACGAGTCGTTGCGGCTCGCGTGCAAGGGCGCTCGGCAAGCGACGGGAGAGCCGGATTCGCGCCGGCCTTTGGAGTTATCGGGCCCGGTAAGCGCCCGCAGTCAGCGGGACGCGCGTTCGCCCTGAGCAACTTCTGTCCGTTGCCGGGGTATTGTCCCGCGGCGGAACGTCATCGCGGCGTCGCCGTCAGCCTCCCGATAGAGGATCTCGTGGGCATCGACGCACTCTCGTGCGGCTGCCGCAGCGAGATCGCTGCACATGCTCATATTGCGGCGCAAGACCTGACCCCGAAGCCCGCGGCCCCAAGGCCCGCAGCGCCACAGGCAGACCTTCCTCGCGTCCGCGTTTCGACTTCTGCTTCCGACCGAGGCTGTGTGAAAACCCCGGTCCGCAAATGAGGCCAGCCGCGTAGAGTTTGGAAGCATATCGAGAAGGAGTCGATATGCCCAGGTTCATCGAAGGCCAGGATCGGCACCAGGTCACGCTGCTGCCCGAGTCGTTGGACGACTTCATCGCCGAGGACAACGCCGTGCGCGTCGTCGATGCGTTCGTCGAAGAGCTGGATCTGCAGTCGATGGGCTTCGAGGGCACGGCGCCGGCCGCGACTGGCCGCCCTTCGTACGACCCGGCGGTGCTGCTCAAGATCTACATCTACGGCTACCTCAACCGCGTGCAGTCGAGCCGCCGACTGGAACGAGAGTGCCAGCGCAACCTCGAGGTGATGTGGTTGACGGGACGCCTCGCGCCGGACTTCAAGACCATCGCCGACTTCCGGCGCGACAACGGCAAGGGAATCCGCGCCGTGTGCCGCCGCTTCGTCGAGCTGTGCCGCGACCTGAAGCTTTTCTCGCAGGCCGCCGTGGCGATCGATGGCAGCAAGTTCAAGGCGGTCAACAGTCGCGACCGCAACTTCACGCCGGCCAAGGTCGAGGCGCGCAAGAAGCAGATCGAGGAGAGCATCCAGCGCTACCTCGATGCCCTGGACGCCGCCGACCGGACGCAGCCCACCGACCAGGCAATAGATCGCCAATAGCCGTCGATGAACGTGCTCGTCCCGGGCAAGCATAAGGCGGGTAAGTCCGAGCCGCCTGGAGCAGCGCGCGCCGACGACGATGCTGTCGTGCCAGCGCCGCGACTTCGACGTCAGGCTGGCCAGCTCCGCGAGCACTTGTCCCTGGAACGCCAACAGCGCCATGGTGCCGAGTGACTGGATGCTGAGACACGCGACCAGTCCGCCCAACACGGACATTCCATCGAGACCCAGCAACGGGCCGAGGACCACGGCGACAGCGGCGTGATCAACAACCCACTGCGCCGTCGTCGACATCTCCTGCTCGCCTCGGTCGAACGCGACGTCGGCGCAGAGGCGCGGACGCCCGCCCGGACTGGTCAGCGATGGTCATGGACGGACGGCGCCTTCTCGCAGCCGTCGTCATGCGCGTGATCGCCATCCGCATGTGGCGTGAACGCCGCCGTGACCTCGATCTCGACCTTGTAGTCGGAGTTGATCAGCTTGGCGCCGATGGTGGCGCGCGTCGGCGTGTGGCCGGGGACGACCCAGTCGTCCCACACCGCGTTCATCTGCGCGTAGTCGCCGACCGAGGCGAGATAGACGCGCGCGGAGACGATGTGCTCGCGCCGCGCCCCGACGTGCGTCAGGAGGCGGTCGATGAAGCCGAGCACCTCCCGCGTCTGGCCGCCGATATCCAACGCGGTGTTCTCCGCGACTTGGCCGGCGATGAATACGAGCTTGCCGGTGCCGACGTCGACGACGGTCATCTCGCTGAAACGGGGGCCGATCTCGTGACGTTCGATGTGCATGGCTTGTCTCCGGATCTGGATGGGGTGCGTCGAGGCGAACTCAGTCGCGCGCGGCTTGGGCATGTTCGCGGTTCCACCAGCCGCCGCCCAGCGACTGCAGCAGCGCGGCGGCGTCCTGCAGGCGCTGCGCACGCGCCTGGACGTACCCGACGAGCGCCTGCTGGCGTGCCTGCTCCGATTGGCTCACCGCCAGCGCGCTGATGTCGCCGAGCTCGAGCTGGCGCCGCGCGATCGCCAGCGTGCGATCCGCGAGATCGAGCGCATGCCAAGTCGCGCGCTCGGCCTCGGCGTCGGCCTGCACCGCCTGCAGCGCGTCGGCGACGTTTTGAAAGGCGTTGATGACCGTGGCGCGATAGGTCGCCTCGGCCTGGTCGTAGGCCGCCCGCGCGGCGTCCTCCTTGTGCTTGAGCGCACCGCCGTCGAACAGAGGCTGCGTCACGCCGCCGGCCAGCGTCCAGAACGACGTGCCCGGCGCGAACAGGCCCGACAGCGACGCCGCCGACGAGCCCCAGGTGTTCACGCCGAGCGTGACCTGCGGCAAGCGATTGGCGACGGCCACGCCGATGTCGGCCGAGGCGCTTTGCAACTGCGCTTCGGCGGCCAGCACGTCGGGCCGATGCTCGACCAGCGTCGACGGCAGCGTCAACGGCAGCGGGTCGGGCAGCGTCAGGTCGTCCAGCGTCGGTTCGGGTACGTCGGCGGTCGGCGGCAACCCCGCCAGCGCCTTCACGAGATCGCGCTGCTGCACCATCTGCTTGTAGACGCCCGGCAGCGTGGCCTGCAGCGCGGCGAGCTGGGACTCCTGCTGCGCCACGTCGAGCTCGGAGTTCTCGCCCAGGCGCTCGAGCTCGCGAAAACGCGCCAGCACCTCCGACTGCAGCGCGATCTGCCGCGTCGTGGCCTCGAACTGCGCGTGCAGGCTGGCCTCGGTGATCACCGCGACGACGAGGTTGGAGCTCAGCGTCAGGTAGGTCGCCTCGACGTTCCAACGCTGCGCCTGTTCCTGCGCCTGCAGCGATTCGACCTGGCGCCGGTTCATGCCGAACAGGTCGGGCGTGTACGAGACGCTCAGCTGCGCGGTGCTGAGGTTGAACAGGTCGGCATTGGACGCGAGCGGGCTGGCGAGCGGACGGGCGACCTTCTGCCGCGAGGCGCTATAGGACGCGTCGACGGTCGGGAAGAAGCTCGCCTGCTGCGCCCGCCGCAGCTCGGTGGCCTGGCGCAGCGCGGCCTGCGCCGCGGCGACCGACGGGCTGCGCGCCAGCGCGCCGCGCACCAGTTCGTCCAGCGCGGGCGAATGGAACAGCGTCCACCATTGCGCGGGGAGGTCGGCATCCACGACCTGCCGCTCGTCGCGCATCGCGGCCTCGACCGGCGCAGGGAGGTAGGCCGCCGCGGGCGATTCGGGTCGGTGGTAGTCGGGCCCGACCGCGCAGCCCGCGAGCCACGCGACGCTGCCGATGGTCAGACCGATGCGATGGCAAAAATGGAGTTTGGACATCAACGCGTCTTCCGCATCTTTTGATCGCGCTCGCGGCTCTCGAAGTGACGTTCGATTGCGAAGTAGAGGACGGGCAGCACGAGCAGCGTCAGCAGCGTCGACACGACCAGCCCGCTGACGACGACCGTGGCGACGCCACGCTGCACGTCCGTGCCCACGCCCGTGGCCAGCGCCGCGGGCAGCATGCCGATCGAGGCGACGGTGGCCGTCATCAGCACCGGCCGCAGGCGCTCGGTCGCAGCTCGCACGACGGACTCGAGCAGCGCATAGCCTTCGCCGCGCACGCGGCGGAAGTTCGCGACCATGATGATGCCGTTCTGCACCGACACGCCGAACAGCGCGATGAAGCCGACCGCCGTGGCCACGTTCAGCGTCTCGCCGGTGATCCGCAGCGCGATCAGGCCGCCCAGCGTGGCCATCGGCACCACGCCCAGCACCAGCAGCGTCTGCCGAACCTTGCCGAACTGGAAGAACAGCAGCACGGCCATCATCGCGAACACCAGGCCGAGGATGAACACGAGCCGGGCCTGCGCGCGCCGCTCGTTCTCGAACTGGCCGGCCCACTCGAAATGGTGCTTGGTCGGATCGAACTTCACCTCGGCGTCGATGCGGCGCTGCGCCTCGGCCAGGTAGGACGTGAGGTCGCGGTCGCGGTTGTCCACGCGCACGGTGATCTGGCGCTCGTTCATCTCGTGCGAGATCGTGCTCTCGCCGGTCTTGTACTGGATCGACGCCAGCTGCGACAACGGGATGCGCGCGCCGCCCGGCGCGGTCAGCGTGAGCGCGCCCAGATCCTGCAGCGAGCCCTTGGCCGAGCGCGGGAACTTCACCGTGACGTTGTATTGCCGGTCTTCCTGGTACAGCGTCGTGACGGCCGCGCCGCCGATGCCGGTCTGGATCAGCGCCGAGATGTCCGACACGGGAATGCCCACGCGTCCGGCCGCCTCGCGGTCGACCTTGACGACCAGCTGCGGGATCTGCGGCTCCTGGAATATCGAGGCCGAGGCCGTACCCCTGACCGTATGCAGGATGTCCACGACCTGGCTCGCGATGCGGCGGTCGTCGGCGATGTCCTGGCCGTACACGCGCATTACCAGCGGGCTGTGCGCGCCGCCGATGGCGTCGTTGACGCCGTCGATGATGGGCTGGCTGATGCCGACGTCGAAGCCCGGGATGCGCTGCAGCTTGTCGTTGAGCCGGCGCACGAACTCGGCCTTGCTCTCGTGGTCGGGCCACTCCGCGTAAGGCTTGAGGCCGACGGGCACCTCCATGTGTGACGGCGTCCACGGGTCGGTGCCGTCGTCGTTGCGGCCCAGCTGCGTGACGACGTACGAGATCTCGGGGAACTCGCGCAGCGTGCGGCGCAGCTCGCTGGCCATCTCGCTGGCCTTGTCCAGCGACAGGCCCGTGGGCATCTGCACCTGCAGCCACAGCGCGCCTTCGTCGAGCTCGGGCAGGAACTCGCGTCCGGCCGTCGCGCCGAGCACGCCGACCGCGGCCAGCACCAGCAACGACACGAGATAGATCACCGGCGGCCGGCCCAGCAGCCAGCCGAGCGCGTTGCGGTAGCGGTCGGTCAACCAGATCAGCGGCCGGTTGTGGAACACGCGGCGCGGCTTGCGCAGCGCGACGAAGGCCAGGCCGGGGATCAGCGCCATGCAGCCCAGCAGCGCGCCGAACAGCGCGAAGCCGACCGTGAAGGCCATCGGCGAGAACAGCTTGCCCTCGGCGCGCTCGAACGCGAACAGCGGGAAGTAGGCGCAGACGATGATGAGCGTGGCGAAGAAGATGGGCCGCGCGATCTGGCCGGTGGTCTCGAGAACGTCGTCCTCGACCAGCGGCTGGTCGGGCTGCTCCTCGCGCCGGCGCAGCATGGCCTCGGTCACCACGATGGCGCCGTCGACGATGATGCCGAAGTCGATCGCGCCGAGCGAGAACAGGTTGGCCGGCATGTGCAGCAGGTTCATCGCGATGAACACCGTCACCAGCGCGAGCGGGATCGCGACCGCGGCGACGATGGCGCTGCGCGGGCTGCCGAGGAACAGGATCAGCACGACGCACACCAGCCCCACGCCTTCGAGCACGGTGTGCATGACCTTCTCGACGGTCAGCTTCACGAGCTGGTCGCGGTCGATGTAGGGCACGATCTTCACGCCCAGCGGCGTGAGCCGCTTCCGCAGCTCGTCGACCTTCGCGTGCACGCCCTCGAGCACCTTGGACGGATTCTGGCCCTTGAGCAGCAGCACGATGCCCTCGATGGTGTCGGGATCGCTGTCCTTGCCCAGGATTCCTTCGCGCTCCTGGTGGCCGATCTGGAGCTTGCCGAGCTCGCGCAGCTGCACCGGCACGTTGCTGCTGGTGGCCACCGCGATCGAACCGAGATCGTCGAGGCTGTGCGCCTGGCCGATGCCGCGCACGACGTAGCTCTGCTCGCCGCGCGAGATGCGGCCGCCGCCGGAGTTCTGGCTGCCATTGTTGATCGCGGTGACGACGTCGTTCAGCGCGAGGCCGTAGCGATCGAGCTGGCGCGGATCGAGCTCGATCTCGAACTCCTTGGTGAAGCCACCGAAGTTGTTGACGTCCGCGATGCCGGGCACCTGGCGGAACGCCGGCATCACGACCCAGCGCTGGATCTCCGACAGCTGCATCAGGTTCTTGGTGTCCGACTCCAGCGTGTAGCGATAGATCTCGCCGACCGGGCTCGAGATCGGGTCGAGCCCGGGCTGCACGCCCGCGGGCATCGTCACCTGCGCGAGGCGCTCGGTGACGCGCTGGCGCGCGAAGTAGTCGTCGGTGCCGTCCTTGAAGACAAGCGTGATCAGCGACAGCGCGAAGGTGCTGCTCGATCGCATCGTCACCAGGCCCGGCGTGTTGGCCAGCGCGCGCTCGAGCGGCGTCGTGATCTGCTGCTCGATCTCCTCGGCGGCCAGGCCCGGCACCTGGGTCGTCACCTGCACGGTGACGTCGCTGATGTCCGGATAGGCCTCCACCGTCATCTGCGTCCACGAGAACCAACCATAGACGAGGATCAGCAGCGTCAGCACCCACACCAGCAGGCGCCGCCGGAAGCACAGCGCGATGAACTGGTTGATCATTGCAGCAGCACTCCGCCTCGCACGACGGCCCGCTCACCGCGCTTCAGGCCAGCCAGGATGTGCACGGACTGCTCGTCCTCCGCGCCGACCTCGACCACGCGGCGCACGAAGGTCCACGGCGCGACCTCGACCAGCACCGTCGTGCTGTCGTTGTTCATCAGCAGCGCGGACGGCGGCACGCTGACGCCGTCGGCCTCGGGCAGCGCGAAGGTGGCGGTCGCGAAGGCGTTCGGACGCAGGCGGCCGTCGGCGTTGTCGAACGGGATGCGCACCTTGGCGCGCCGCGTGTCGGGCTCGAGCACCGGACTCACGCGCGCGGCCTTGCCGTGCCAGACCTGGCCGACGGCTCCGGCCAGCGTGACGTCCACCGGCGTGCCCGGCGCGACGGCAGCGGCCTGCTGCTCGGGCAACTGCGCCGTCACGAAGACGCGGTCGAGGCCGGACACCGTCATCAGCGACGCGGTCGCGTCGTTGACGAACGTGCCCGCGCCGACGTTGAGCGCCGTCACGGTGCCCGCGACCGGGGCGAGTACCACCAGCGCGTGCGTGCGCGTGTCGACGCGCGTGCCGCCGGCCAGCGTCGAGACGCGGTCGCGGGCGCGGCGATCCTCAGCGGCGGCGTCGCGCTGCGCGAGCTCGGCGGCCTCGAGATCCTTGCCCGCGTTGGCGCCGACCGCCTGCACCCCCTTGGCACGCTCCAGCGCGCGGGTCGCAAGTTCGAGCGCATCGGCGGCCTTGGCCGCGTCGTCCAGCGCCTGGCCGAAGTCGGGCGACGAGATCGTGGCCAGCGGCTGGCCGCGGTGCACGCTGTCGCCAAGGCCCACGTGCAGTTCGACCAGCCGACCGGTCAGGGGCGCGACGATCGCGACCACGCGCGAGGGATCGGCCTCGACGACTGCCGGCACGCTCAGCCGTCGCGCCCCAGGCCGTGTCGTGACCTCGGCGACGGCCAGTCGCTGGCGCAGCGGCGAATCGGCGGGTACAACGATCCTGCCGTTCTGCTCGACGAACATCGGCCCCGGCTCAGCCATCGGCTGGGCGGCAAGAGCGGCTGCGGCCACGGCGGCGCCGAAAGGAGCGGCAAGGGATCGGGCGAGGAATTTCATCATGCTGTCACGGCTGCTAGAGGGTGCGTCGCACCGCGATGCGTAGGGCCTTTCGCGAGCGAGGGCAAAATTGTCGAGTCTGTAGTTGCTACAGAGTCAACCCCGCGCCTTCCGCAGCCTGAAGGCCAGATGAACCAGGGCCTGCACCATGAAGATCGGCGACCTCGCGACCTCCACCGACACGCCGGTGGAGACCATCCGTTATTACGAGCGCGAAGGATTGATGAGCGCGCCGGCGCGCAGCTCAGGCAACTTCCGCCTCTACGACGAAGGCCACGTGCGACGCCTGGGCTTCATCCGCGCCTGCCGCGCGCTGGACATGAACCTCGGCGAGATACGCGTGCTGCTGCGCTTCCGCGACGGCGGCGAGTCCGACTGCGGGGAGGTCAACGCGTTGCTGGACGAGCACCTCGAGCACGTCGAGGAGCGCATGCGCGAGCTGCGGCGCCTGGCCAAGGACCTGCGCGCGCTGCGCGACGAGTGCCGCAAGGCCAGTCCGACGGATCAGTGCGGCATCCTGCGCGGCCTGGACAGGGGCGCGTTCGAGGCGCCGGCCAAGACGAAGTCGCACGTCGGGCACGTGCATCGCAAAGGCGGCAAGAGCTGACGCCGCCTCATCAGCCTGGCGCGTCCTCGTCCTTGGGCACGAAGACCTTGTTCGTCTTCGGGTTCAGGTCCATCAGGCCGGCATAGCGGCCCCAGGCGATCATGGTCTCGAAGGTCTTCTCGGGATTGTCGTAGGGCAGCGCGCTCGCCACGTCCTTGATGACGCGCTCGGCCTCGATCTCCTCATACTCGCCCAGCAGCGCGATGATGATGTGGAAAATGCGCAGCTTGTAGACCTGCTCCGCGAAGATCTTGCGGCGGCCTTCGCGGTCGGAGGCGATGAAGCGCTTACCCAACTCGGTCAGTTCGACGTCGTGCTTGGGAGTGTCGACGAAGTCGAGGATCTCCGCGGCCTTGACGATGGAGATCGTCTCGCCGAACTCCTTGCCGATGTCGTCGGAGATCTCGTAGATGTTCTTCAGCTCGGGCGCGCCGTCGAGGATCTCCAGCAGCCCCAGGATCTGGGCGACCGGCACCTGCGGGATCGACTCCATGCGCGAGCGTGCGCGCGAGACGGCCTGCCCGGGCGCCGGCGGCGCCTCGGGCGGAAGGTCGGGCAGCGTCAGCGTGGTGATGGTCTCGTGGATGATGCCCACCAGCCGCTGGAACCCGGCGCTCTTCGGGTCGCGCGGATACGGCAGGGGGTTGTCCAGCACCAGGCCCAGCCGGCCCGGGCGCGGGAAGACGACCACGATGCGCGTGGCCATCTCGACCGCTTCCTCGATGTTGTGCGTCACCATGAAGATCGAGCTGATGCCGTTCTCCTTGGACCGCCACAACGCGATGAGCTCCTGGCGCAGGTTCTCGGCGGTGAGCACGTCCAGCGCGCTGAAGGCCTCGTCCAGGCACAGCATCTTGGGCTGCGAGACCAGCGCGCGCGCGATGCCCACGCGCTGCCGCATGCCGCCCGAGAGCTCGCGCGGATAGGCCGCGTGGTAATTACCCAGGCCGATCAGGTCGATGGCGTGGTCGACCGCGGCCTCGCGCTCGGCGCGATCCATCTTGCGCGACATCAGACCCACCGCGACGTTCTGCTCCACGGTCAGCCACGGGTAGAGCGCGAAGGTCTGGAAGACGATGGACACGTCCGGGTTGATGCCCTGCAGCAGCTTGCCGTTGCGCAGCGCGCGGCCCGAGGTCGGCTCGACCAGGCCGGTCAGGCAGCGCAGGATCGTCGACTTGCCCGAACCCGACTGGCCCAGCAGCGCGAGCAGCTCGCCCGGCCGCACGGCGAGATCGATGTTCTCCAGCACCTTGAGGTCGTGCCCGCCGGCGGTCTTGTACGACTTCGAGACTGCGCACAGCTCGGCGACGGGAACGGCGGGCGCGGCGGTGGCGGTGGGCATGTCGGTCATGGTCAATCCAGTCGGAAGCGGCGCTCGGCGAACGCGTAGAGGCGGCGCCAGATGAACTTGTTCATCAGCACGACGAACAGCGACATCACCGCGATGCTCGCGATGATCAGAGGCGTCTCGCCCGTCTTGGTGACATCGGCGATGTAGGCGCCGAGGCCATCGGCCTTCAGCGTCGTGTCGCCGAAGGTGGCGAGCTCGGCGACGATGCTCGCGTTCCAGGCGCCGCCGGCCGCGGTGCAGGCGCCCGTGACCCAGAACGGGAAGATGGCCGGCAGGATCAGCGTGCGCCAGAGATCCCAGCGACGCAGGCCGTAGACGCGCGCGGCTTCCTTCAGGTCGTTGGGGATGGCCATCGCGCCGGCCACGACGTTGAACAGGATGTACCACTGCGTGCCCATCGCGATCAGCAGGATGCTGCCCCAGTTGATCGAGATGTGCGTCGCGACGAACCAGCCGACGACCACCGGGAAGGTCATGTTGACCGGGAACGACGCGCCGATCTGCGCCAGCGGCTGCGCGAAGCGCGCAACCTTGGGCTGGAAGCCGATCCACACGCCCACGGGTGTCCACACGAGCGTCGCGAGCACGGTCATCGCGCCCACGCGCAGCATCGTGAGCACCCCCAGCCAGGCGATGTGCGCGACCAGCTTCCACGACAGCGCGCCGCGCAGTTCCTCGGCTGCCGCGACGGCGCCTTCGATCATCTCGTAGGCCAGCCACGCGACCGCCACGACCACGACGACACGCCAGACATGGTCGGCGCGCACGACCCGCACCGAAGCCAGCCGCCGCGCCTGGCGGCGCCCGATCGACGCGCCGTGCTCGGCCAACGGACGCACGATGTGCTCGCCGAGCCACGTGAAGACGTAGGCACCGCGCAGCAGGTCGTAGACCCAGGACGTCGCCGGCATCTGCGATACGGTCAGCTCGATCTTGAACTTGTCCGCCCAGGCGAGCAGCGGCCGCCACACGAGTTGGTCGCTCACGAGGATCAGCACGATCATCGCAACGACCGCCCACAGCGCCGCGTTGTTGCTGCCGGCGGCGATGGCCTGCGCCATGTAGGAGCCCAGGCCCGGCAGCTTGATGTCCTTGTTCATCACGGTGATGGCCTCGCTCTGCGCGACGAAGAACCAGCCGCCGCCGAACGACATCATCGAGTTCCAGATCAGGCTGTGCGCCGAGGCGGGCAGTTCCACCGTCGTGAAGCGCTGCCAGCGGCTCAGGCCGTAGGTTGTCGCGGCCTCCTGCATGTCCTGCGGGATCGTGACCATCGAGTGGTAGAAGCCGAAGGCCATGTTCCAGACCTGGCCGGTGAAGATCGCGAAGATCGCCGCGCACTCCACGCCCATCAGGCTGCCCGGGAACAGCGCCATGAAGCCGGTCACCGTCGCCGACAGGAAGCCCAGCACCGGCACCGACTGCAGCACGTCCAGCGCCGGCAGGATGAACATCCGCGCCCGCGCGCTCTTGGCCGCCAGGTAGCCCGTGCCCACGGCGAACAGCAGCGAGAACGCGAACGCGATCCACATGCGCAGCAACGTGCGCCCCGCGTAGTACGGGATCATCGAGACGGACAAATCGATGGCAGGCTGCGACGCGGCGTCGAAGTGCACCAGCATGCCCTTGCCGAAGTGCAGCGCGCTCCAGAAGACCGCCAGCAGCGCCAGCATGACGACGCCGTCGACCCAGGTGAAGCCGCGCCGCGGCTCGGCGACCTGGAGTTGGGGAGCGATGCTGCGCTTCACGGGCGGCACGCTAACAGATGCGGATGAGTGGTGCTGTCACGCGCCTGAAAGCTTGGGCTGGGCCGTTCCGGTACGAATCGGCGCCGTAGCTGGGGGGACGTCCTCTCGCCCCATGCCCATGGGGCGCAGGGCCGATCGTCTCGCGCCCAATCGCAGCCTCGCGTGCATTGACGCGATCTTGTTGGCCGTGGCGCGAATCTTTGCAGCTTCTTTATGCGAGAGCCGCTCAAATGGGCGGCGCTGTCTTGGCGCCTTGCCGCGTGGTCGGCCGGGCGCCTTGCCAGCGGACACAACGCCGCGATCGCCGCGCGGCAGATCGAACCCCTGTCCCTGACCCACATGCTCGCGACGCTTCTCGCAGAGGTCACCAGTGCACGCCGCGCCGGCGCGTATGCACTGCTGTGGCTGCTGGCACTGACCATCCTGAACGTGCAGACCGGTGGCGCCTGGCGTTCGACGATCCTGTTCGCGGTGCCCGTGGCGCTGGTTTCCTGGAAGGACTGGCGCCTGGGCTTCCTCGTGGCCGCCGTCGCGGTCGCCGCGGCGAAGTACGGCGGCGCGATGCCGGAGCCGGGCTCGCCGATCCCGCTCTGGCTGGATGCCCTCGTGGCCTTCGCGAAGCTCAGCGTCGATGCCCTCGTCGTGAATGCATGGGGGCGGCGACAGCGTCGCCGAGCCGCTCCGGGGAGCACGCGCCCGTGAAGCAGACCATCGCCGCCATATTCGCGTCGCCCATGCGCGCAAACGAGGCCGTGCACGTTCTGCTCAAGGCCGGCTTCGCGGCCGAGCGACGGCCTAGCATCGCGGGCGATGCCGAGCGGACGTCGACGCTTCGGCTGCGGGACGCGATCGGGCGCCGCTTACACGAACTGCTGGGCGCCGACGCCACGCTCTCGCCGTACACTCAGGCCCTGGCGGCCGGGCACTTCGTCGTCAAGGTTCAGGCGACGCATGATGCAGAAGCCGCAGCCGCCCGGCGGATCCTCGAAATCGCCGGCGACAGCGACGTCGACGGACGCCGGATGGCGTGATGCGGAGCCGATCTACATGCGCACTTCCCGCACACACCCTGGCATGAGACCCGACGGATCGACGCCAGTCGCGCGCGCAACGGCACGGGAGCGACCGCCCGCATGACGCGACCCGAGGTTTCCGACGGCGCCGATGCTGCCGCCACATCGCAGGAGACGGGCGCTTCCCGGGCCGGCGCGCCGGGCGCGAATCCACGGCGCGCGGTTGTCGCGCTCGCCGCGCTCGGCATCGTCTTCGGCGACCTCGGCACCAGCCCGCTCTACGCGCTGCAGGAGGCGTTCCATCCCGGCCGCGGGGTCGTGGCGACGCCGGACAACATTGTCGGCGCGCTCTCGCTGTTCCTGTGGTCGCTGCTCGCGATGGTCAGCTTCAAGTACGTGTTCCTGCTCATGCGGGCGGACAACGACGGCGAAGGCGGCATCCTCGCGCTGCTCGCGCTGCTAACGGGCGGCGCCAGCCCGCGGGGGGCGGCTGGGCGCCGCGGGCTCTGGCTTGCACTCGGGCTCGTCGGCACGGCGATGCTGTATGGCGACGGCGCAATCACGCCGGCGATCTCGGTGCTCAGCGCCGTCGAGGGCCTGTCGGTCGCCACGCCGGCCTTCGCACCGTACGTCGTGCCGCTAACTGTGGTCATCCTCGCGACGCTGTTCGCCTTCCAGTCCAGAGGTTCGGGCCGCATGGGCGTTGCGTTCGGCCCCATCCTCGCCTTGTGGTTCCTTGTGATCGCCCTGCTGGGCGTGCGCGCCTGCTGGGAAGCGCCGGAGGTCTGGTGTGCCCTCGACCCGCGCGAGGCAGCTTCCTTCTTCCGGCACAACGGCTTCCGCGGCTTCGAAGCGCTCGGGGCCGTCGTGCTGTGCCTGACGGGCGGAGAGGCGCTGTACGCGGACATGGGGCACTTCGGTCGCGGCCCCATCCGCCTGGCATGGTACGGGCTGGCGCTGCCCGCGCTCGTGCTGAACTACGCGGGCCAGGCCGCCTTGCTGCTGCGCCATCCCGGGCTCGCCGATCACCCGTTCTACGCGATGGTGCCGGCCTGGGCGTTGTATCCGATGGTGGCCGTCGCGACCCTGGCCACGATCGTGGCATCGCAGGCGCTCATCACGGCCGTGTTCTCGCTGACTCAGCAGGCGATGCTGTTGGGCCTGTGGCCGCGGATGACTGTCGTCCACACTTCCTCGTCGACGCGGGGGCAGATCTACATGCCCGCGCTCAACGCGCTGCTCGCGGCGCTGACCATCGCGATCTCGATCGGCTTTGGCAGCAGCGATCGCCTGGCCGCCGCGTTCGGCCTGTCGGTGTCGGCGACGATGGCGATCACGACGATTCTCTTCGCCGCGCTGGCTTCGCAGCGCTGGCATTGGCCCTTCTGGCGCATCGCGCTCGTGGCCGCCCCGTTGCTCGTCGCGGACACGGCGTTCACCGCCGCCAATGTCCTGAAGTTCTCGCAGGGCGGCTGGCTGTCGTTCTCGCTTGCGTTGATCACCGGCAGCGTGATGCAGGTCTGGCGCTCGGGCAGCGCCGAGGTCGCCGCGTCGCGTCGCGGAAGCGGCTTCTCGATCGACGATCTGGTCGAGTCGCTGCGGGCCCATCCGCCCCTGCGGGTACCTGGCACGGCGGTCTTCCTGTGCGAGAACTCGCGGGAGGTGCCCGGTGTCCTGCTGCACCACCTGAAGCACAACCAGGTTCTGCACGAAGAAGTCCTTCTGCTGACGCTCGCCGCGGCAGACGTGCCCTACGTTCCGGCAGCGCAGCGCTTCTCGGCCCGTTCGCTCGATCTCGGCGTGTCATGCTGCACGGCACGTTTCGGGTTCATGGAGAGCGTCGACGTGCCGAGCCTCCTGCGCCAAGGTCGGGGCCTCCCAGGATTCCCGTCGGTCGACGCCGAGATGTCGACGTCCTACTATCTGGGCCGCGACAGCCTGCGCATCGCCCCGCACTGGAACCCTTTGCGCAACTGGGCGCTTCGCGCCTACGCCGTGATGCGGCGCAACCAGCTCGAGGCCACAGCGCACTTCGGCCTGCCAGCGAACAGAGTGGTCGAACTTGGCGCGCGAGTCGAGGTGTCCTGATTCGCTCGGGCGGTATCGGCCTGCCCGTCCAACGGAGAGGGTGTCTGCATTGGGCCGGAAGGCTGCCTGGAGAGTTGCGCGACACGAGTTCGGCAATCGCTGCGGCACTGCCGTCGATGGTTTGCCGTCGAGTGCGGGGGCGGACCTGCAGACGAGTACCGCATCACGCAATCGCAGGCTAAGGATGGTCTGCAAAACGTGACACGGAGCGCTGCGCAGCCCTGTTGATGCCACACGTATCGTCAGGTCGCATGTCTGTCGGCCTCGATCAGGCGGCAGCGCAGGCGCTTGGCCCTGTCGCAGGGCGCATTTCACGCTC